>NZ_HF986754.1:0-9443 GCF_000431195.1 Prevotella sp. CAG:255
TATTTCTAACAATATGTGTTGCGGAATTAAGGACCAATAAAAAGAACTAATGAGAAAAAGAACTTTTTCATCTAAGCTGTTCCTTCTTTTAGGAACGGCCGCAATCTTAGGATTTTCCGCATGTACGGACAATGACTATGATTTTAATGAGATTGACTCAACAATAGGTATAGGAGGCGATGGTCTCGAGATACCTTCGATGTCAACAGAGATTATCCCGTTGAAGGATGTTTTGGAACTGGAAGAGAATGGTAGTGTTATTGAAGACGAACTGACCGGCGACTACGTATTCCGTCAGGATGGTGCTGATGTAGCCCCGGTTCATCCTTTTATTGATAAAATAACTGTTGCCGAGCAGACGTCGACTTCTAATGATGTTGAACTTGTGTTCTCTACGCCTTCTGGTTCGCGCCGTCGCAGCCGTGCAACCCGTGCCGGAGGCGAAAGTCTTGTGGCTGACGGATGGCTTCAGGCATTTACTTATGAAGGCAAGCAGCCAGAAGAGGTGGTGGATTTGTCTGACGCTGAGGTAAGTTCTTCGGTAAATCTTCAGATAAACTTCAGCGACGTAAGGTCTGTTGTAAGCCAGTTTGACCAGATTGTCATTGCTCTTCCGGCGTTTATGACATTGTCTGACGTTAATTGCGGCGGTCATGCATATACGATGTCTGGATCAGAGCTGACGTTTAAGAATGTTTCAACTTCGTCGAACCTTACTATAACAGCAAACGTAACTTCTCTCGACTTTAAGGAAAAAGACACCACATACGGCTCGCTTAAACTTTCTGGCGGCAAGATTATGATGGACGGAAAAGTCTATATCAAGGCCGTGGCCACAAGTATCAATGCAGGTGCAGGCAGCACTACAGGCAAGAAGATAAGCAGCACAATGACCATGAGCAGCTTTGTTGTTAATGCAGCTACGGGTAAGTTTAACCCTGAGATTGCGCTTAACGACCTCGGCAGCGTAACCGTTAGCGGCATTCCTGACTTCCTGCTTGGCGGCAATGTGGTTGTCGACCTGTATAATCCGCAGATAAAGCTCACCATGACAAGCGACATGAGCGTGCCCGGCATGCTTGACGGCGTGATTAAGTCGTTTAAGGACGGTCAGCTCCTGGCTACGGTGAACGTAAATGATATTCCGATTGATGCCAACAAAACCTCAACCGTATGCATATGCCGCAGGGCTGAAGGCGTTACCGGCTTCGACCATGTCATCGTAAACGAGAGTCTGTCTAAACTTATTGAGACTATACCTGACAACATCACTTTCTCTGCCAATGCAACGGCAGACAGCAAGAACGACTATCGCTTTGAACTCGGACGCAACTACACGGTGCAGCCGGTTTACAAGGTAGACGCTCCTATCGCCTTTGGCGAGAATGCCAATATAGAATATCGCGACACGCTTGACGGATGGAACGACGACATTGAGGACTTTGAACTTGCTGAAGGTTCGTATATCAATCTTGATGCAAGCATAAAGAGCTGCGTGCCTGCTTATATGTCTATCACAGCAGTGCCTGTTGACGCCGACGGCAATGCCATCAGCTCAGACGAGCTTTCTGTTGAAGTAGAGGGTACGGTAGAGGCATCTAAAGACGGAGTGACTGAAACAGTTTCGCCTGTTAATATAAAGATTAGCCAGAACAAGAGAGGCGCAATGAAGAAGCTCGACGGTATCGTGTTTGTCGTGTCGGGCAAGGCCAACGGCGCCAGCGGAGCCGTTACGGGCATTACGCTCAACGCACAGAAGCACTCGCTCAAGGTTGACGAGATTAAAATCAAACTTGTGGGAAAACTGATAGGCAACTTTAATTAATAAAAAAAACAACAGGCAAAAATGAAATCAATATATAATAAGGCTATCGTTGCAGCCTCAATGCTTATGGCATGCAGCGGCGCCATGGCCCAGGAACTTAACTCGGCCTACTATACAGAAGACTATAATTTCCGTCATGAAATGAACCCTGCTTACGGCAACGAGCAGAACTATGTGTCTATCCCTGCACTCGGAAATATCAACGTCGGACTGCACGGAAACTTCGGCTATCAGGATGTTGTGCTGCATAATCCGATGTATGGCATCGAGGGCGGAAAGAAGATGACAACATTCATGAACCCTTATATCTCTGCTTCAGAGGCTCTCGACGGATTCAGCACAGGCAACAACCGCATTGTCGGCGATGTAGGCGTAACGCTGCTTTCTGCCGGATTCAAGGCTTTCGGCGGATATAACACCATCACGCTGTCGTCTAAGACATCGTTTGGCGTGTCGCTGCCTTACGAACTGTTTGAGTTTGCAAAGAACACAGGAAACAAGACTTATAACATCGGTGACATCAACGTAGGCGCCAAGTCGTATGTCGAGCTCGGCCTTGGCCACTCTCGTCAGATTAACGACAAGCTGCGTGTGGGCGCCAAGCTGAAGTTCCTGTTGGGCGTAGCCAGTGCCGACTTCCTGTTCAAGGATGTTAAGGCCGACCTGGCTTCAAACGACAAGTGGATAATATCAGGAACGGCTACTGCCGATGTATCGATGAAAGGATTCACTTATGAGTCGGAGACAGCAGAGTATAACGACCCGTCGAAGGGTGAATATGAGAAGATAAACAGCGCTAATGTTGACGGCGCAGGCATCGGAGGCTTCGGTATGGCCATCGATCTCGGAGGTGTCTACAAGATAAACGACGACTGGACAGTCAATGCTGCTGTGCTTGATCTCGGTTTCATCAACTGGAGCAACGACATGCAGGCCGTTAACAGAGCCGACAAGTTTGAGTTCAGCGGTTTCCGCGATTTGTCTGTTTCGAGCGACCACGGGTCAACTATCGACGACCAGCTCGACAGCTATGGCGACCAGATTACAGACTTTGTAAACCTCAGAGACAACGGCGACCAGGGCGGACGTACAACCGGAATAGGTGCAACCGTAAACGTCGGTGCTGAATATAACCTGCCTGTTTACCGCAAAATAACATTCGGAGCACTGAGCAGTACGCGCATCAACGGTGCCTACACATGGACAGAAGGACGCATCAGCGCCAACTGGACTCCGCTGAGCTGGCTCGACGGCGGCGTAAACTTTGCTGTCAACAGCTTCACAACAAGCATGGGCTGGGTGCTCAACATTCATCCCAAGGGATATAACTTCTTTATCGGAATGGACCATGTCCTCGGCAAGACCAGCAAGGAGGGCATTCCGCTCAGCTCTAATGCAAGTCTTGCGCTTGGCATGAGCATTGCGTGGTAAACTTTTTTTTACTTACAATAAAATAATAGAGGCTGCTTCGGATTCGTTCTGGGCAGCCTCTTGTTTTTTGCATCTTCATCATCTTTTGCTGTTCTTTGGCTTATTGCGCTTATGCGTATGGCGCAGTTTTCTTGCCTTAATCCTATATCTGTTATTGGCATTATGCTGTATTGTCGTTGCCTATTTTCCGGCATATCAGGCTATATTCTGAAACAACAGCCGGTAGGAAGAAAATAGAAAAACTGCAGCCTGCTGAATGTATCTGCATTCTTGTGGAATTAAGCTATATGCGGACTTATCGTCGTTTTGGCTTACAATATAGCTGCGTGTTGCTCCGTTGCAGCCATGCATGCCATGAACACGCAAAAAAAGGCAGACCGGACATCACGTCCAATCTGCCTGGAAAATGAAAAATATATTAGAAAAAATTATTATTTACATGAAGGAGTCCACGGCTTCAGCTGCTTGAAGAAGTCGTTGCCCTTGTCGTCAACGAGGATGAAAGCAGGGAAGTCTTCAACCTGAATCTTCCATATGGCCTCCATGCCGAGTTCAGGATATTCAACACACTCGATGCTCTTGATGCTGTTCATAGACAGAACTGCAGCCGGGCCGCCGATGCTTCCCAGATAGAAACCGCCGTGCTTCTTGCAGGCGTCGGTAACAACCTGTGTGCGGTTGCCCTTTGCTATCATTACCATAGAGCCTCCGTGATCCTGGAACTCGTCTACATACGGGTCCATACGGTTGGCTGTTGTCGGGCCCATTGAGCCGCAAGGCATTCCTTCCGGAGTCTTTGCCGGACCGGCATAGAGTACGGGGTGATCCTTGAAATACTGCGGCAGATCCTCGCCTGCGTCAAGACGTGCCTTCAGTTTGGCATGTGCTATGTCGCGTGCAACGATTATTGTGCCGTTGAGGCTGAGACGTGTAGATACAGGATACTGTGACAGAATCTTGCAAACCTCGCTCATAGGCTGGTTGAGGTCTATCTTAACGGCGTTGCCTTCGCCTGCCTTGCGCAGTTCTTCAGGTATCAGCTCGCCGGGGTTATCGTCGAGTTTCTCAATCCATATACCGTCCTTGTTGATCTTAGCCTTGATGTTACGGTCGGCAGAGCAGCTTACGCCCAGACCGATGGGGCATGATGCGCCGTGGCGCGGCAGACGGATGACGCGGATGTCGTGAGCAAAGTATTTGCCGCCGAACTGAGCTCCGAGTCCAATCTTGTGAGCCTCCTCGAGCAGCTCTTTCTCCAGTTCTACGTCGCGGAATGCGCGTCCTGTCTCGTCGCCTGTTGTAGGCAGGTTGTCATAATAGTGAGTAGAAGCCAGCTTAACTGTCAGCAGGTTCTTCTCGGCTGATGTACCGCCGATAACGAAAGCTATGTGATAAGGAGGACATGCAGCTGTGCCGAGAGTCTTCATCTTCTCAACCAGGAACGGAACCAGAGTGCCCGGGTTCTGTATTCTTGCCTTTGTCTCCTGATAGAAATATGTCTTGTTGGCAGAGCCTCCGCCCTTAACCACGCACAGAAACTTATACTCGCAGCCCTCTGTAGCTTCGATGTCTATCTGTGCAGGCAGGTTGCAGCGTGTGTTAACCTCCTCATACATGCTCAGCGGAGCATTCTGAGAGTAGCGCAGGTTCTCTTCTGTATATGTCTTGTATACGCCTTTCGACAGAGCCTCCTCGTCGCAGAAGCCAGTCCATACCTGCTGTCCCTTCTCTCCGTGGATGATGGCAGTACCTGTGTCCTGGCAGAAAGGCAGCTTGCCCTTGCATGCCACTTCGGCGTTGCGCAGGAAAGTCAGAGCCACATACTTGTCGTTGTCGCTTGCTTCGGGGTCGTTAAGTATCTTGGCCACCTGCTCGTTGTGAGAGCGGCGCAGCAGGAAGTTAACGTCGCGGAAGGCAGCGTTTGTGAGCATGGTCAGTGCTTCGGGGCTTACCTTCAGTATAGGCTTGCCTTCAAACTCGCCTAATGACACTCCCTCTTTCGTGAGGAGATAGTACTCTGTGTCGTCCTTGCCCATCTGGAACATCGGGGCGTACTTGAATTCTGGTGTTGTTGCCATAATGTTTTTATTTTATATAACAGTTGTTCGTAAGTCGCTTTTGTGGCCGTCTTGCGGTCTTTCCGGCTAAGGCTGCCGTATGTGTTTTCATGCCGTGTCAGCAGCGACGGTGTCGCGGCATGGTGTTTGACTGCAAAGTTATATAATTTTTTTGAAACCCCATTCTTTATTTCTGCTTTATTAAGTCCAAAACGTTCATTCCGGCGCAATGTTCACATTATTAAATCTTTTTACCCTTTTTTCAGTTTTATCCCTTTTCGGCGTGCCGTAGCATCGCCTTTCTTAAGAGAGTCTCTTGCGCAGGAGTATGTCTGCGTATGTTGCATGAGCACACTTGCCTGGCGGAGCGTTATGCCATATTTAGGCTATATGAAAATATTTAAAAAAAGACAGTTAAATTACAAGGGCGAAAAATCGAAAGTAAAATATATTCTTATGCTTAATGTCTGCGTAAAAGAGAAATATTATCAACCTTGATTGTAAGCAAAGTGTATTGTGTAAGTTTTAAACTGTTAACCTATCGTTTTTGAGTCGTAACTCGGCCACTTTTGCATCAAGAGTTTTTAGTCATAAATAAGTGAGTTTTTGAAGGCGGATTGGCCATTTTGTGACTGTCCAATTTTTTCCCACAAGTTTGATTTTTATATTTTTCGGTAATATGGTACAGAACTGTTCGGTGGTTTGACTTTTTACATATTCCTCACTCTTTCTTGCAACTCCCTTATTTTCTGCATGAGCGCATCAAACTCTAAGGATTCACCATAAATGAAGAAACGCCTCATGTCTGCATAGTCATTTTTCCATGCCCCTATAACCGATTCTGGTATCGTGAAATTGATGGTTGATGGATCATGTAAATCATAGTTTACATACTTCAAAGCATAATAAGTCTTACGATGCTCAACAATAGCATCATATAGTTTTCGATTTGACAAAGCTTCTTTTCCATATTCTGTATCCATCAGTTTTTCTAAATCATACAGATGTCGTGACATTCGTACGCTACGTGGTTTTTCTTTTTGGAATTCTTCCGCCAAAAGAAATAGCTTCTCAAGGAATGTACGAGTAGGAACTACGGTTCTGATTGAACTATCTGCATCGGTATCTTCGCCATCAAAACTTTCACCTATTAAGGAACGGATTGGTCTTAATTCCGTAGGCTCATTCATAGAGAGACAACTTATTTCAATCTTAACACGTGGAGGTATATAATTTATCGTATCTTCAAGAATTGATGGATAGTGTAATAGAATTACAGTAGGATCTTTGTCCGAATCTATTGGCCTCCATTCCCCATTTTTATCTTGCACTTGACATACATTCTCTATATTGTAACCAGAAACTCCCATTTCTTTCAAACGGGCATCTAATTGTGCAGAAAGAGTATCGTGAATATATGCCCGTGCCTTTTTGCGTAATCTTTCCCGCTGACTTTTACTTGTTTTCTCAATATCAAAGAATGAATGATTGATTGCCAAATCAATGTCTTCAGAGAAACGCTCTATGATATTAAAACCTTTTGACAACGATGTTCCGCCTTTGAATATCAAAGAATCACGGCAATCTGTTTGAAATAATGCCTTCAGCGCAATTGTTACCCACCAGTCCTTTTCTATAGCTATCTGATTAATGCCAGGATGTTCAATCTCCGTCTGCTGTAACATTGCTAGACGGTCCACAATTTCATTGTTTAACCACAGCTTTCCCATAATTTAAGTTTCTTTTAAGCGGTTAGCATTGGTTTTATAATTCGTTTCATCCATGCAGGCATCATATCTACATCTTTGATTAAAGCCTCCTTATCTGTTTCTTTTGATACCAATTGTCGAATTATATTCAATTCGCGTTCTCCTATATTCTCCTTTTTCAGAGCCTTAAGAGCTTGAACAAGTAGTGAAATAAGGCGAGTACTATAACAGAAGTTTTTGGGGACACCTCGTTTTAATATTACTTTCCTGTTTGATATAATTACAGTTCTTTCACTACCGGTAGTCAGAAATGTATAATTCATCGGTACTTGAGTTGATAGCCCTAATGAATTTAATGCAGTCATACCTGATGGTAACACCTTTGCTTTATCTCGTACAGCAATTGCTTGTACGATTTTATCTACCGAAGGAAGTACAATACCGAATCGACTTTTTCTTGGCTTGGCATATATTCCATGTGCAATTTTAACAAGTGTACCTTCATTTGTCAATTCAGTTAAAATACTGCCAACAAATTCTGTGTGATATTCAGGGAAGTCTGAACGAAACAGGATACAATCTTCAGGCATCGCTTCTATACGTTGCTTGAGAGTAGTACTATTTATAGAGTATTCATTAGTCATATCACCTTTGAAATTTTGATGATTTTTCAAATGCAAAGATACAGAAAGGATTCAAATAAATGGTAAATTACCAAGTAATTTTTGTTTTGTGTCGATTTTCCAATGTCTTTCCGTAACTTTTGCAATAAAAGGTCTTGCTTAGAATAATCGATAGGTAGGATTGTTTGAATTTATGATAACGAAAGATCTACTGTTCCTATTTCTGAGTTCTTAATTATTATGCTTCAATGGATAACTTTTGATGCTACAAAGGTAAAAAAGAAATGCAGACGAAAAGAAGATGATAATAATATTCTTTCGTCTGCATAATATATTGTTTCTATATTTTGAAATCTTTTCTTGTTTGCAGAATTTGCTCTTATTCAAATGTTGTTAATACAAAATCAACCAAATTGAATCGTACTTTTCTAAAAAGCATCAATGATTTTAGCCCCAAATTACATTGATAAGAATATAATACACCACCTGTATTATTTTCCAATAAAACAACCATTTCAGGTACAGATAATTTACTATTTCCTAATTCGAGTTCTATGTTTTGTATTCGGTAACACTTCGATATGTGTACACCTCCAATTCCTGCACCTCTGATAGTATCTAATTTACAATGAGTAGTGATGTATTCTTTGTTATTCTCAAAGAATCTTTTGTCTAACGAACCATATGAAGCATCACCGGTATCAATATTCATTAACATTTTATTACCTTGTACGATACCCTTGCTCAACAAATTCATATTGGATGAAAAACACATGTTTGGAGACGCTTGGCTTCGTTTTGGAGCAACTGATGGAACTGTAATTTTATTATTAACAAAATCAATGGTTAGGTCTTTGAGTTGTAACATCAGTTCGCTGCCCACAACAATATTGAAACAGTCAATATATTTGTCTGCCTCTTCGTTATTGGTTGTTATATCTATGACGTAAAAAGGAACATCAGTAACAATCATATCCCCAATTTTTAATTCCTTTGCTATTGCGTACTTCCCATTTTGTATACCTACTCCGCCAACTGTGCTTGATGCTTCAAGTGGAATTAAATTATATTTAAGGGCTAATGATTCTGAAATAATATTTACTCCTGCTCCTGTGTCAAAAGTAATATCAGCTTCAACTCCATTGATATAACTGTCTTTTAGATGTATTAATACTGAATTATTCTTTTCCGGGCCAACAGGAACAATCTTAAATGGAATAGTTCCTGACGAATTTTTAAATGTGATTTTATATGGATTGTATTTAGATAATGCTTTGTATTGATTGATAAATTGCTGAACACCAGCAATGGTTGTGCTGTCAAGATGAGTGCGTATTGAGTCAAGAGTTGAAGATAACATTTTTGCGGCAGTCTTATTATCTCCAATCCTGCTTAAATCCATTGCAAACATCATGGACGAATTGAGCATATTGCCAAAATCAAGACTTTCTGACTGAGTGTTGAATAATTCCGTAAACGCAGGAATTGAAACATCTGGACGATTTAGCCTATTTCCTATAAGGCAACGGGAAAATATTTCAAAGAAATCGCTGATTGAATCTTTGGGTTCTGTTTGATATAAAGAATCCAATGCAAACCAGTCTGAATTATTCATTGCATCAGCTATTTTTTCATCTGAACTTTGACTATATCCATATGAAAATGAACCTAAACATATCCATAATGTAAGAATGAGTTTTTTCATAATCTGTCGTATTGTTGTTTAACATTAATCATTATTACCGTAATCTAATTTATAAAGAAACGTGGAACTGCAATATATGATATTCGGGAAGTC
>NZ_HF986755.1:0-12129 GCF_000431195.1 Prevotella sp. CAG:255
GTCATGAGAGGATAAAAGAGTTGCGGAAATGAGGAATAATAGGTTTAAAATGCAATAATCTTTTTTAGCGACTTGTTGTTACAGATGTCAGACGGCAGCATGCACCTTATTTTTTTCATGCCCGGCAGACTTATGTCGTGGCGCTCCGTTCCGGCCAGCGTCAGCCCTGCCTTGGCGTAGGCAAACTCCACGAGTTCGCAGCAGTACATCTTCGTGGTGTCGCTGTCGTCATAGTCGTGATCAAAGAGTGTGTTGCGGCGGTAGGTCTGCATGGCATATTCTGCTGCCTTCAGCGGTGTAATGGTGTCGCCCTTCAGTCTTTTCACCTCGCCGGCGTTGGCGTTTATCGGTGAGAAGAATTTCTCGGGCGTCTCCATCTTCACCCTGTCCGGGTCTCCCTCAAAATCTGGTTCGTCCGGCACGGCATGTACAATCATCTTTTTGCCGGCCGAGTCGACCACTATGCCCACATGCGAGTAGCGTCCGTTTCTGTCGGCCATCATCACCGCATGACTGCTTATGCCTCCTCCCCGGCGAAACACAATGTCTCCCGTCTTTAGCTCGCATCCTGCCGGAAATATGGTTAGGTCTTTTTTGTCATTGCAGGATATCAGCGTTGCCGTAAGAAGAGCCAGGCAAATCGCAGTTTTCATCATTATCTTTATCACTGTTCACAAAGATAAGCATAATAGACGTAATCACAAAATTCTGACAAAATTATTTACTCATCCTGCCGGAAATCCGTTATGCCGGATATATGGCAACAATGCTATTGTTCCGGCGGATTTATGCAAGTTGATGAGCATAGTGAAAATCCGTAATAAAGTATAAGGAGCCAACGGTCAGCGAAGCTAATTCTCAATCCGCTTGCTTCCTATGTATACTTTATAAGTATGAGTTTCGGATCGCAGATCCTGATACTTAAGATAGGATGCGGTTTGGCAATAAAAATAAAGTAAATTTATTTTGTATTGCTCTCACCTTTCACTATCTCTTGATAAGATAGGATGTGGTTCGGCAATAAAAATAAAGTAAATTTTATTTTGTATTGCTCTCACCTTTCACTATCTTTGCACCCATGCTACGCAAACTGATAATAATTGTTTTTGCAGTCTTTATGTCATCGGCCTGCAACGCACAGCAGCAGTATGAGCGCTATCATGGCGACGGCATCGACGAATATCTGCAGTATGTACCGCTGGCATCAACCTATGTGCTCAAGGCAGCAGGGGTTGACGCCCAAAGTTCGTGGAAGCGTCTGCTTGTCAATTCGGCTACGTCGTTTGTCATCAACGCCGGCGTAACCTATGCGCTGAAGCACACCATACATTCTACGCGCCCTGACGGCACCGACGACCATTCGTTTCCGTCGGGCCACACGTCGATAGCCTTCTGCGGAGCCGCCATACTGCATAAGGAGTTTGGCAAGGTGAGTCCGTGGATAAGCGTGGCAGGATTTACCGTGGCCACCGTTACTGCCGTAGACCGCGTTAGACGCAACCGCCATCACTGGGGCGACGTGGTGGCTGGTGCGGCCATTGGCGTGCTGTCTGTCGAAGCCGGCTACAGGCTTGGCGACCTGATAACCGGAGAGAAAAAGAAAAACGTAGATGTAGCTGTTATGCCCAACGGATTTACGCTTCTTGTAAATCTTTGAAATAGAGCATGGTGTGGGCATGCAGACAGGTTTGTGTAAACGATTGCATGATTAATTGAAAGATAACAGATAAATTTAGATTATCATTTATTTTTTTTATTATTATCTTTGCAGGTAAGATAAGTCGTGTCTTGAAACAAAGGCCATGGCGTGGCCTGCAGGGCATGATTTCATTATGTATCTTTTACAATGAAAACCATAACTCGTGACCTATGAATATACTTTTAAACATAGCTTATAATACGGCTTTTGGCGAAGAACTCGTGTTGAATGTCATCAACGGCAGAGAGAACGGGGCAGACGTTGTTACTCCATACAGGATGAGCACGTCCGACGGAAAGGTGTGGACCTACAGTCTGAAACTTGACGCCAAGACCGGTGAATATATAGATTATTACTACAGCGTGGTGAGAGGCGAGAGCAATGTTGTGAGAAAGGAGTGGACCGTGGCTCCCCACAGGCTTGAACTCGGCGCCGCAAAGGGCGGCCGCATCGTTGCCTACGACCGCTGGATAGGCATACCCGACAACTCTTATCTTTACAGTTCGGCCTTCACCGACTGCATAAAGCGTCGCCGTCTGTCGGCTCTGCCGCCTTCAGACCATGTGGCTACGCTGCGCATAAAGGTGCGCGCCCCGCAGCTCCGCGGCCATGAGCGCCTTGTGCTTGTGGGCAACGAGGTTACTCTGGGCACATGGGACGTGTTTAAGGGCCAGCAGATGTATGAGCACAACTACAACGAGTGGGTGGCAGACATCAATGCGCTGAAGATTTCAGGCAAGACAATAGAGTTTAAGTTTGTTGCCGTCGACGTGGCCGACACTGCCGAGATACTATGGGAAGACCGCTTCAACCGCACCATCGATGTGCCTGTGCTGGAAAAGGACGACATCATGGTGTATGAACTCGACGACGCTTTCTTCCCGATATACAATATACGCTGCGCCGGAACCCAGGTGCCGGTGTTCTCGCTAAGGTCGAGGAGCAGCTTCGGCGTGGGCGACTTCGGCGACCTGAAGAAGATGATAGACTGGGTTGCCCTGACACAGCAGCGTGTGCTGCAGGTGCTGCCTATCAACGACTCAACCACCACCCACACATGGACCGACTCTTATCCCTACAGCTGCATAAGCATCTTCGCGCTGCATCCTCAGTATGCCGACCTCAACGCCCTGCCGCCTATTGCCGACAAGGCCGAACGCGAAAGGTTTGAGGCCCTGCGCCAGGAACTCAACGCCCTGCCGCAGATCGACTATGAGCGCGTGAACAACGCCAAGAACGAATATCTGCGCATAATATATGAGCAGGAAGGCAAGACTGTGATGGCTTCGGCCGAGTTTAAGGCTTTCTTTAAGGAGGCAGAATCGTGGCTGGTGCCTTACGGACAGTATTGCTATCTGCGCGACAAATACGGCACGGCAGACTTCAGCAGGTGGCCCGACCATCATGCGTTCGACGAGGGCGAGCGTCATGCCCTTTCTGTTCAGCGCAATGCAGCATATAAGAACGTGGCTTACTATTATTTTGTGCAGTTTATCCTTAACTCACAGATGGCTGACGCCCATGAATACGCACGCTCAAAGGGCGTGATACTTAAGGGCGACATTCCTATCGGCGTAAACCGCTATGGCTGCGACGTATGGCAGGAGCCGCGCTACTTTAACCTTAACGGGCAGGCAGGTGCTCCGCCAGATGACTTCTCTGTGAACGGTCAGAACTGGGGCTTCCCGACATACAACTGGGACGAGATGATAAAGGACGGCTGCCGCTGGTGGGTGCGCCGCTTCTCAAACATGGCAAAATTCTTTGATGCCTACCGCATAGACCATGTGCTCGGCTTCTTCCGTATATGGGAGATACCTTACAATGCCGTACACGGCCTGCTGGGCCAGTTCTCGCCTGCACTCGGAATGACACGCGAGGAGATTGAGGCCTATGGCCTGCACTTCCAGGAAGAACTGTTCACCGAACCGTTCATCACCGACTGGGTGCTCGACCGCATGTTCGGCGAAAGGGCGGCAATGGTGCGCGACACTTATCTTGAGCCTGCACACGACGGCCGCTACCGCATGAAGCCCGAATATGACACACAGCGCAAGGTTGAGGCTGCCTTTGAGGGCAAGACCGACAAGGCTGACACCGACCTGCGCGACGGCCTGTATGCGCTGATAAGCGACGTGCTCTTTGTGCGCGACCATCGGGATCCCAATAAGTTCCATCCGCGCATATCAGTGCAGTTTGACTTCATCTACGAATCGCTCTACGACAGCGACAAGTTCCTGTTCAACAAGATATACAACGACTACTATTATCGCCGCAACAACCAGTTCTGGTATCGCGAGGCGATGAACAAGCTGCCCAAGCTGGTTGAGGCCACCCGCATGCTGGTGTGCGCCGAAGACTTAGGCATGGTGCCCGACTGTGTTCAGTGGGTGATGAACGAACTTAAGATACTCAGTCTTGAGCTACAGTCGATGCCGAAAGATCCGAGCGTGCGCTTCGGTGTGCTGTCGCGCAATCCTTACCGCTCGGTGTGCACGATATCAAGCCACGACACGCCGACGCTGCGCCAGTGGTGGGACGAGGATGTGAGCCGCACGCAAGACTACTATAACAACGTGCTGCAGAAATATGGCGCTGCGCCTCATCCGCTGCCCGGATGGCTTGCACGCGACATCATATCACGCCATTTGCTGTGCCCGTCAATGCTGTGCATACTGACCGTGCAGGACTGGCTGGCTGTAGACGAGAGCATACGCCTGGCCGACGCCAATGCAGAGCGCATAAACATACCTTCCAATCCGCGTCACTACTGGCGCTACAGGATGCATATGTGCATTGAAGACCTCATGGAGGCACACGACTATAACCAGAACATAACCGACCTTATCAAAGAGAGCGGACGTATGTAATTCTTTCATCATGATACACTGAAGACGTGCAGGCCAGGCAGTCAGGCCTGCCGTCTTTTATGCCAGACATGAATTTCTAACCTATATTCAATATTAACTTAACTAATATGCGTAAGATTTTATTTGCATTGATGCTTCTGCCGATGCTGGCAATGGCGCAGACCGTAAAATCTCCCAACGGCAATGTGTCGGTGAAGTTCTCGCTCGACAACGGGCGACCTGTTTATGAAGTTAGCTACAAAAAACGGGCTGTCGTAAAGCCGAGTTATCTGGGACTTGAGCTGGCCAAGACAAAGCACGCCAGCAAGGGCATGGAGGAAACCAGCCTGATGGACGGTTTCGTAGTTGCCAAGACTGACACTTCAACATTCGACGAGACATGGAAGCCGGTGTGGGGCGAGACTGCCACAATACGCAACCACTACAATGAGCTCGCCGTTACGCTCAACCAGCCGTCAACAAAGCGCAACATCGTTATCCGTTTCCGTGTATACGACGACGGAATGGGACTGCGCTACGAGTTTCCGCAGCAGGAAGAGCTCAACTATTTCGTTATAAAGGAAGAGCACACACAGTTTGCCATGGCCGGCGACCACAAGGCCTTCTGGATACCGGGCGACTACGACACGCAGGAGTATGAGACAGTGGAGTCGAAGCTCTCGGAGATACGCGGACTGATGAAGAGTGCCATAACACCAAACTCATCGCAGACCACATTCTCGCCGACAGGCGTGCAGACATCGCTGCAGATGAAGACCGACGACGGACTTTACATCAACATTCATGAGGCAGCCTGCGTAAACTATGCCACAATGCACCTTAACCTTGACGACAAGAACATGGTGTTTGAGTCGTGGCTCACACCCGACGCTCAGGGCTACAAGGGCTATATACAGACCCCGTTCAACACGCCGTGGCGCACGGTTATCGTGAGCGACGACGCACGCGACATGCTCTCTTCCAACCTCATTCTCAACCTCAACGAACCTTGCGCGCTCGACGACGTAAGCTGGATACGTCCTATAAAATACTGCGGTGTGTGGTGGGACATGATTGTTGGCCGCGGCACATGGAGCTACACCAACGACCTTCCGTCGGTTCATCTCGGCATTACCGACTACAGCAAGTGCAAGCCCAACGGCACACACTCTGCCAACAACGAGAATGTGAAGAAATACATCGACTTCGCTGCCGACAACGGACTCGACGAGGTGCTGGTTGAAGGATGGAACGAAGGATGGGAAGACTGGTTCGGACACTCAAAGCTCGACGTCTTCGACTTCATCACGCCTTATCCTGACTTCGATATCAAGATGCTCAACGAGTATGCCCACTCTAAGGGTGTCAAGCTGATGATGCACCATGAGACATCTTCGTCGGCATGGAACTATGAGCGCTGGATGGAGAAAGCATATGAGCTGATGAACAAGTATGGCTACGACGCCGTGAAGAGCGGCTACGTTGGCGACATCATTCCGCGCGGCGAGTACCACTACGGTCAGCTGATGAACAACCACTATCTGCGTGCCGTAAAGGAGGCTGCAAAGCATCATATCATGGTCAACGCACACGAGGCAACACGCCCTACAGGTCTTTGCCGCACATATCCTAACCTCGTGGGCAACGAGAGCGCACGCGGAACAGAGTATGAGGCGTTCGGCGGAAGCCGTCCCGACCACACTGTCGTGCTGCCGTTCACACGCCTTCAGGGAGGTCCGATGGACTACACTCCGGGTATTCTTGAAACTCAGCTCAACACATGGAGCGAGAACACTTCGTTTGTTCACACAACGCTCGTAGGCCAGCTGTCGCTTTATCTCGTTATGTACAGTCCGCTGCAGATGGCTGCCGACCTGCCCGAGAACTACATGAAGTATTATGATGCCTTCCAGTTCATACGCGACGTTGCCGTAGACTGGGACGACTCAAAATATCTCGAGGCCGAGCCGGGCGACTATATCACCGTTGCACGCAAGGCTAAAGGAACAGACAACTGGTTTGTCGGAGGTAAGTGTGACGAAAACGGACATAAGGCTGTCGTTAAGCTCGACTTCCTCGACAAGGGCCGCAAGTATGACTGCACGATATATGCCGATGCCAAGGACGCTCACTATGAGAAGAATCCTAAGGCATACGAGATAACACACAAGATTGTTAAGAAGGGCGACGTGCTCAAGCTGCAGGAAGCTCCCGGCGGAGGCTTTGCCGTGTCGCTCATTGCTCAATAACAATACAAAATACAGAAATGCGGAGAGGAAAGAAAACCTGACGTTTTCCAAAAGGCATCCTTTCAGGCTCCAAAAGGCCGTCTTTCTGCATGTAAAAGGCCACCTTTTGGAGCCTGAAAGGTGGCCTTTTATAATACCCTGACATACAGGATGTTATACCTGCTGTAGTAATATTTTATATGAACGACAAAAAAATACCAGAAAACAATAAAGCATACCACAGTATGAAATTTAAAAAGATTCTTGTTATGGGCATCTTGTCCTTCTTGCTGGCACCAAAGGCCGGTGCACAGACTTTCAGCGAGGCTTGTTATACTCCGGGGCTTACCCGTTTTCAGCTCTTTGCTCCCGATAATGCAAAGCAGGTTACGCTGCGCATATACGACGACGGACAGGGCGGCAAGCCGGTGAAGACCGTTAAGATGAAGCGCACGGCAGCCGAGACATATTCTGCCGAGCTTAAAGGCGACCTGAAAGGCAAGTTCTACACCTTTGACACCGGGGCAGGAGAGTGCGCCGGAGTGTTTGCCAAGGCAGTGGGAGTAAACGGACAGAGAGCAGCCATCATAGACATGTCTGCCACTGATCCCGAAGGATGGGACACCGACCGCATAACCGCGGTTGTAAGTCCGGCAGACCTCATTGTATATGAGATGCACCACCGCGACTTCTCTGTCGACTCTTCGTCGGGCCTTGTGAATAAAGGTAAGTTTTTGGCGCTGACAGAGCCTAAGGCTATAGAGCATCTGAAGAAACTGGGCGTAAATGCCGTACACATATTGCCGTCGTTCGACTACGCTTCGGTAGACGAGACACGCCTCAATGAACCTCAGTATAACTGGGGCTACGACCCGGTGAACTACAACGTGCCCGAAGGTTCTTACTCGACCGACCCCTATACGCCCGCAACACGCATTAAGGAGTTTAAGCAGATGGTGCAGGCTCTGCATAAGGCAGGCATACGCGTTATACTCGACGTGGTCTACAACCACACATTCAACATAGAGGGAAGCAACTTTGAGCGCACCTATCCCGGCTACTTCTACCGCAAGACAGCCGACGGACGCTGGTCTGACGGCTCGGGCTGCGGCAACGAGACGGCAAGCGAACGCCCTGCCATGCGCAAGTTTATGATAGAGTCGGTGCTGTATTGGGTTAAGGAATATCACATCGACGGTTTCCGCTTCGACCTCATGGGCGTTCATGACATAGAGACGATGAACCAGATACGTGCAGCTCTCAATAAGGAATATCCTGCCACAATAATATACGGCGAAGGCTGGTCGGCAGGTCCGTGTGCCTATCCGCAGGACAAGCTGGCCATGAAGGCCAACATGAGCAGCATGCCCGGCATATCTGCCTTTGGCGACGAGCTGCGCGACGCTATGCGCGGTCCGTTCAACGATGACCACAAGGGTGCTTTCCTGGCAGCTGTTCCCGGCAACGAGGAGAGCATAAAGTTCGGCATAGCCGGAGCAATCAGCCATCCGCAGGTAGACATGACAAAGGTAAACTACAGCAAGGAAGCATGGGCTGCAGAGCCTGTGCAGATGCTCAGCTATGTGAGCTGCCACGACGACATGTGCCTCGTTGACCGTCTGCGCACAAGCATTCCGGGCATAGGCATGGACGAGCTTATACGTCTCGACCTGCTTGCACAGACTGCCGTGATGACATCGCAGGGCATGCCGTTCATCCTGAGCGGCGAGGAGATGCTGCGCGACAAGAAAGGCGTGCACAACAGCTTTAACTCGCCCGACAGCATCAATCGCATCGACTGGACAAACCTTGAGAAGTATCCGCAGGTGATGGACTATTACAGCAAGCTCATCTCGCTGCGCAAGAATCATCCGGCATTCCGCCTCGGCACGGCCGACAAGGTGCGCCGTCATCTTGAGTTCCTGCCCGTGCAGGACAATCTCGTGGCCTTCCGCCTGAAAGACAATGCCGGAGGCGACGCATGGAAGAACATCATCGTGGTGCTCAACTCTGCCAAGGAGGCACGCACCGTAGCCGTTCCTGAAGGCAGCTACACCGTTGTCTGCCGCAACGGCGTTATCAACGAGAGCGGACTCGGCATTGTCAGCGGCAGCGAAGTGAACGTTCCGGCGCAGTCGGCACTCATCATTCACGACTGACAGTGCGCCAGACTTTACTTCAGACTCCACACTTCAGAACGACTGAAATAAAAAACAAATAAGTAATCATGAACAGATTAGTTTTATCCTTAAGCTTATTGCTCAGCATTATGACAATGAAAGCAGCGGTAAAGATAGACCGCATTGACCCTACCGACTGGTTCGTCGGCATGAAAAATCCGTCGCTGCAGCTGATGGTATATGGTGAAGGCATCAGGACAGCCGACGTTACTACAGATTATCCCGGCGTAAAGGTTGACAGCCTTGTGCGCCTCGACAGTCCCAATTATCTTTTAGTTTATCTCAATCTTGACGGAGCGCAGCCCGGAACGATGACGCTCAACTT
The DNA here is from genome assembly GCF_000431195.1 of Prevotella sp. CAG:255. Taxonomy (NCBI): domain Bacteria; kingdom Pseudomonadati; phylum Bacteroidota; class Bacteroidia; order Bacteroidales; family Prevotellaceae; genus Prevotella; species Prevotella sp. CAG:255. The sequence goes on from NZ_HF986755.1 coordinate 9,282, forward strand.
TAAGAACAACGGTTCTACAAAGAAAGTGAAGTATCAGCTGAAGGCCCGCGAGATGAGCGGCGACAAGCGCATGGGCTTCACCAACGCCGACGTGTTGTATATGCTCATGCCCGACCGCTTTGCCGACGGCAGTCGTAAGAACAACACCGTGAAGACGAAATACAGCTATAAGGTTGACCGTTCGCAGCCCAGTCTGCGCCACGGCGGCGACCTTGAAGGCATACGTCAGCACCTTGACTATTTTAACGAGCTTGGCGTAACTGCGCTGTGGTTCACTCCCGTGCTTGAGAACGATTCGCCCGACAACGGCACTCAAAGCTCATATCACGGCTATGCCACAACCGACTATTATAAAGTAGACCCGCGCTTTGGCACCAACGAAGAATACCGCAGGCTCATAGACGAGGCACACCAGAAGGGACTTAAGGTGGTTATGGACATGATTTTCAACCATTGTGGCTTTGAGCATCCATGGATAAAGGACATGCCTTCAAAGGATTGGCTCAACACTCCCGAATGGCTCGCTGCAGCCGATAAGTCAGGCAAGAACGATAACGGCTCGGCTGACAGCAAGGTTAACGACCTCTACCTGCAGACAAGCTATAAGCTTACGCCTGTGGTTGACCCATATGCAAGCGACGTTGACCTGCATGAGACCGTTGACGGATGGTTCGTTCCTTCAATGCCCGACCTTAACCAGAGAAATCCTCACGTCATTAAATATCTCATACAGAACAGCGAGTGGTGGATTGAGACTGTAGGCATCGACGGCATACGCATGGACACCTATCCTTATGCCGATGCCGACGCCATGGCCCTTTGGATGAAGACTCTCGACGAGGAATATCCTAACTTCAACGTTGTAGGCGAGACATGGGTAACCGAGCCGGCATATACAGCCGCATGGCAGAAAGACTCTAAGATAGCCAAGAAGAACAGCTATCTGAAGACGGTGATGGACTTCAGCTTCTACGACAAGATAAACATGGCGAAGAAGGAGAACACAGACGACTGGTGGAACGGATACAACCGCATATACAACAGTCTGGTTTACGACTATCTTTATCCTAACCCGTCGAGCGTCATGGCTTTCATTGAGAATCACGACACCGACCGCTTCCTCGGCAACGGCAAGGACACAACGGCACTGAAGCAGGCTCTTGCACTGCTGCTCACCGTAAACCGCATACCGCAGCTCTATTATGGCACTGAAATCCTGATGAACGGCACAAAGGAAGTTACCGACGGCAACGTGCGCAAGGACTTCCCCGGCGGTTTCAAGGGCGACGAGCGCAATGCCTTTGCTGCTGAAGGACGCACAAAGGCAGAGAACGCAATGTTCACATGGCTGAGCAATCTGCTCCACTGGCGTCAGGGCAACGACGTGATAATCAAGGGCAGCCAGAAGCAGTTTATACCTTATAAGGGCGTATATGTCATTGCACGTCAGTATAACGGCAAGACCGTAATGACCGTTATCAACGGCACACGCAAGGATGCCGCTCTCTCTGTTAAGCGCTATGCCGAGGTTATCGGACAGACAAAGCAGGCACGCGACGTGCTGACCGGCAGCAGCGTGGCTCTTGATAAAGACCTGAAGCTCACTCCGCGTCAGGCTCTCGTGCTCGAGTTCTAAACAATATTGCCGGCAGCCTTCAGCGGGCAAATCTGCTGTAGGCGGTGCGGCGATAACTCTCCTGGCCGTTGAAACGTAACGGCTGTTTGGAGAAAAAGACCGAAAATGTCTTAGTTTTTTCATAAGCCCACAACAGTTTAACAGCGGTCTGATTCCGATGTTAGTTTTATAGGGGCTGCAAGCATGAAGATGCTTGTCGTTTAACCTGCGCCATGCCGTTTCTGTTCGATTGGCGCAGGTTTTTTGTTTTTTAACCCAAATCAGTCATAAGGATTCGGTCGGGATTTTTGTTTTATATTAACGTGAGTTCGACGAATTTAGAATAATGCAAGCTGTGTGTCAATAGTTCTCGTAACATTGATACATGGCTTCTTAGGAAAACAGCAATATGCCGCAATTGCACTCAAGAGGTTAACGATAAAATTATCAAAGGCCCTATGCCTTGAATGTTCCACTTGTGCTATATTTTTGAGTTCGTCATTGACGGTCTCAATAATGGCTTGTTTCCTGAGAAACAGTTTGTCAGAAACGGACATCAGTGCACCTTTCATATTGCTCTTCAACTTGGTTATAAGTTGTATTCCATCAACGAATAATCTCTGAAACAGGTTCTTTCCTATATACTCCTTGTCCCCGACAAGCTTTCCATATATAAATTCTACAAAGGCTTTATATTCAAGCGGTTTACGGTCATCAACATCCCTCGGCGTAATCATAAAATTCAGAAGTTCTCCACGTTCGTTGCATATCAAATGCAGCTTGAATCCGAAAAACCACCCCATGGGGCATCTTCCTCTTTGTGCTATTCCCTTGAACGTTTTATGAATATGTATTCTTTGGTTCTTGCATACCCGTAAAGGAGTGCTGTCAACAAAACTGATGCCTGTACATTTGCCCAAAAGAACCTTCTTGATGAATATGGCCAGCGGGATGGCAACGTCTTTTTCCAATTCAACAAAACGGTTGTAAGAAACGACCTTTGGAAAGAAATGGTGCATATGTTTGCAGATTTTTTCCTGATAGAAATGCTTCAGACAACGGTATCCTGAGTCATGGAAAAGTATCATGATAAGCATGATTTCTGCCTTGGACATGGTGGAATCACGGTGGTATTTGTGCTTTGCGCTTGGTTTAAGCGTATATTTTGCCGTCATAGCATCAAAAAATTTGCAGAAGTCGTCTGCCATACAAAATAATTCTATAACTTTGCTC
>NZ_HF986756.1:0-32570 GCF_000431195.1 Prevotella sp. CAG:255
TTTCTAACAATATGTGTTGCGGAATTAAGGTTTATTAATAATTGCAGTACACAAAGATACAAATTAATATTTACAAAACAAATTATTAGAGACAAATAATTTGATTAAGAAAAATAATTGTATGTATTAACGTAGAAAAGGACAAAATATTGGTACTTTATAATAAGCAGCAGCAAATTAAAAGTGATTTAACTGTGAGATTTACAATATGACGTTTTTTAGTTTTATAAAATAAAAATATAAAATATATACAAAAAGTCAGGAAAACGGCAATAAAATATGCCACAACGTCCTATTTGTAAATATATTTAAATACCTGATTAAGCTAAACGCCACGTTTATTATTCACACTGCTTATTGTCCCTCCCGTTGTCAGGTATTATGCAGCATATTAGTTTTATATGTTTTCATTAAAGTTTAGCCAACCATGGCATAGTCTGCATAAAGGTAAAAACACGGCTGACAGCCAAAACTACCCGAAAGGCAAAGACCAATCATAAATAAAAGAATACTACGGAAATAAAAAACGAATAAACTTTTTATCATATTAATGTAAATTGCATTACCTTTGCATTATATGAAAAAGATTATTCTTATTACCGGCGGACAGCGCTCGGGTAAAAGCGTATATGCAGAGAAACTTGCTTTGAGCCTCTCGGACAATCCTGTATATCTTGCCACGGCTCACGTATGGGACGACGAATTCAAGGAAAGAGTAAGAAAACATCAGGAACGAAGAGGTGAACAATGGACAAACATTGAAGAGGAAAAATATCTCAGCAAGCACGACATATATAATAAGGTAATAGTGATTGACTGCGTCACCCTTTGGTGTACCAATTTCTTCTTTGACCGTGAAGCTGACGCCGACACCCAACCTACTGTGAGCGAGGCTCTCGAAGAAATAAAGAAAGAGTTTGACAAGTTTACGGATAAAGACAACACTTTCATATTCGTCACCAACGAAATTGGTAGCGGAGAAGTGAGCGGCAACGCCGTTCAACGCAGATTTACCGACATGCAGGGATGGATGAACCAGTATGTGGCATCAAAGGCCGATGAGGTGATAATGATGGTCTGCGGCATTCCGGTAAAAATAAAGTAAGCCACAAGACTCTATCCGGCAGTAAAGATCCTTAAACTATATGATTATGAAAAATTTTGAAATAAAAGCACCAGACAACGGTATAAAAGAGGATATAATAAAAAAAATCGACAATCTGAACAAGCCAAAGGGCTCGCTTGGAAGACTCGAAAGTCTGGCAGTTCAGATTTGCCTTATACAGCAGACATTGTCGCCAAAGCTCACGGGCCAGTGCCATATTCTTTTTGGCAGTGATCATGGCGTTGAACGCGAGAACGTAAGCGTGTCGCCGCGCGATGTTACATGGCAGCAGATGATAAACTTTACCCGTGGCGGCGGCGGTGTCAACATGTTTTGCCGCCAGCATGGCTTCAGACTTTATCTTGTTGACACGGGCGTAGACCATGACCTGACGGAATATAAGGAGATAATCAACCGCAAGATTGCCAACGGAACAGCCAATTTCAGATACGAGGACGCCATGACTGAAGAACAGTTTGAGCAGGCCATAAACATAGGCTGCGAAATGGTTGACAAGTGCGTGGCAGACAACGGCTGCAATATTATATGTCTTGGCGAAATGGGCATAGCAAACACATCACCTTCAAGCGTATGGATGAGTCTGTTTGGCAACATTGAGCTTGAAGAGTGCGTAGGTGCCGGCGCAGGACTCGACTCGCCGGGAATAAGACATAAATATGAGGTTTTGGCAGACGCAGTGAGAAACTTCAGAAACCGGCACGGCAACACACCCGACCCGACTACTATAATACGCTGCTTTGGCGGTTTCGAGATGGTGAGCACAATAGGTGCCATGCTGCGTGCGGCAGAACGTCACATTATCATAATGGTTGACGGATTTATCATGACAGCATGCGCTCTGGCAGCCAGCATGCTTTACCCTGAGATAAAGAATTATATGATTTTCGGACATAAGGGCGACGAAACAGGACACCGAAAGATGCTTGAACTTCTTGACGCAAAGCCGCTGTTGAGCCTGGGACTAAGGCTTGGCGAAGGTACAGGCGCACTGTGTGCCTTCCCTATTATAGACAGCTCTGTCAGAATGATTAACGAAATGAACAACTTTGACAATGCGAATATCACTAAATACTTCTAAATGGTACGACAACATATGGGCGTCGTTTATCTTCTTTACAAGACTGCCTTTTTGGCGACTGCACGAACCTCCTAAGGAAAGCTACCGCACTGTGGTTGAGCACTGGCCGCTGACAGGATGGCTTACAGGCGGAATCATGGCTGCCGTCATTTATTTTGGCGGAATGATTCTGCCGCATACAATAGCCGTACTTATGGCTATCGTGGCAAGACTTCTGATAACGGGAGCCTTACATGAAGATGGTCTTACCGACTTTTTCGACGGTTTTGGCGGTGGCGGAAACAACAGACAACGCATTCTAGACATAATGAAAGACTCGCGCACGGGTACCTTCGGCGTAGTTGGAATTGTGATGTATCTGCTGATTCTCTTCTTCGCTCTTACAGCCATGCCGGCAAAACTGGCTGCACTGACAGTATTAGCGGCCGACCCTTACAGCAAGATGCTTGCAGGGCAGATTATAATGATGATGCCATATGCCCGGACGGAAGAAGAGTCGAAGGCACACGTTGTTTACCGCAAAATGAACATTAAGGCTGGCATAAGCCTGTTTATTCAAGGCATGGCGCCGCTAGCTCCACTCGTGCTTACATGCTGGGGACTTGTTCGCTGGGACTTGATAATATTCATTCCCGGCCTTGTTATGTATTTTCTTTATCTCTTAATTTGGCGTAGGCTGAGAGGATATACGGGCGACTGCTGCGGAGCGATGTTTCTGCTTATTGAGCTGTCGTTCTACCTTACAGTTTCATCCCAATTTTTCAACAACAGACAATTATGGACGTTATTCTCATAAGACACACAAGTGTAAATGTGCCTAAAGGCACATGTTATGGATGGAGCGACGTGCCCGTGGCCGATACATTTGAGCAGGAAGCAGCCATAACAAAGAAAAACATTGAGCATCTCGAGTTCGACATGGTGTTCTCATCACCGCTTACAAGAGCAAGAAAGCTTGCCGAGTATTGCGGATGGGCAAATCCTGTTGTTGACGACAGACTGAAGGAAATGAACATGGGCAGCTGGGAGATGAAACTCTTTGACGAGATAGAAGATGAGAACCTGCAAAGATGGTATGACGACTATATGCACCAACCAACAACCAACGGCGAAAGTTTTCCGATGATGTATGCACGCGTAGCCGGATTTTTAGACGAGCTAAAGCAAAAACCTTACAGACGCGTTGCCATTTTTGCCCACGGCGGAGTGCTTATGTGCGCAGGAATTTATGGCAAGCTATTCAGTGAAAAAGACTGTTTTAAACATCTTGCGCCATACGGAGGAATTGAAAAAATTACCATCTGAGATATTCAGCATCAATAATCGTCTGCGCCACTTATAGTAATTTTGGCAAATATTTCTTTTGCTGTGATGAGTTATAGTACAGGCTCATCACAGCAAAAGATTCTCACATTCAATACGTTACGCAAGAATGTGATAAGTGATAAGTTTTCCAGGAAAATATATACATGCCACACAAGCTACGCAAAAACATACCTTTTGCATAACAAAATAACGCATTTCATCATGCAAAATAGTACTGTTCAATAGTCTGTTTACATCATTCTTAATATTTTGATAAAAAATCAGACCGTTTTCAATGCTAGTACAAACAAATATACTAACCTTTGAAAACGGTCTGCCGCTTATCTTGCATCCTGCCAACCATGAAGGCCAGGCAAGAGCAGTGATAACTTATGTTTAGCCGATGATTTCCTTACCAGCTGTTATAGCCTCCATGTTCAGAGGAATGAGTCCGTGGTGACGCTCAGGCAGAGTCTTATACAGAGCCTTCTCGACACCCTTGTCGCTTACAACAGGACAAACCTTGAGCAGTCCGCCCAAAACAATCATATTGAAAACCTTTGAGTTCTTCATCTCAACGGCCTTGTCCATTGCTGCGATAGGACATACTGTAATATCTGTACGCTTAGGAGGATTGATTATACCTGATGTGTCATAGATAAGGAAGCCGCCCTTCTTTACTTTCGGCTCGAATTTATCCAGTGAAGGCTGGTTGAGCACGATAGCGACATCATATTCACTCACGATCGGAGAAGACACGCGCTCGTCACTGACGATAACAGTAACATTACACGTTCCACCACGCTGTTCAGGACCATATGCCGGCATCCATGTGACTTCCTTGTCCTCCATAAGTCCAGAATAAGCAAGAATCTTGCCCATAGACAGCACACCCTGTCCGCCGAATCCTGATATAATAATTTCCTTTTTCATAGGTCTGCTTTTTTATTTGTCCTCTGTTGTATCCTTGAGGTCGCCCTTAGGATAGAACTTGAATAAGTTTTCTTTCATCCACTCGTTAGCCTTTACAGGTGAAAGTTTCCATCCGCTGTTACATGTACTTACCACCTCAACAAGGCTTGAGCCCTTGCCGGCCATTGATGCCTCGAAAGCCTTACGTATAGCCTTCTTTGTTGAGCGGATAGCAGCCACAGTTTCAACGCTCTGGCGTGTAACATAGCATGTACCTTCCATTAAGGCTGCCATTTCAGTTATCTTCAGCGGATATCCGTGCAGCTCAGGTGTACGTCCGTAAGGACATGTAGATGTCTTCTGGCCGATAAGTGTGGTAGGAGCCATCTGACCACCTGTCATACCGTAAATGGCGTTGTTGATGAATATTATAGTTATGTTCTCACCGCGGTTAAGAGCATGTATTGACTCTGCTGTACCAATACAAGCAAGGTCACCGTCGCCCTGATAAGTGAACACCAGACGATCAGGCCATACACGCTTAATAGCAGTAGCAACAGCAGGAGCACGTCCGTGAGCAGCCTCACTCCAGTCGATATCAATATAACGATATGCGAAAACAGAACATCCTACAGGACATACACCCACAGTCTTGTTCTCCATGCCCATTTCCTCAATAACTTCTGCAACCAACTTGTGAACAACTCCATGAGAGCAGCCCGGGCAATAATGCATCGGGGTTTCGTTCAACAATGCAGGTTTTTTATATGCTAAGTTCTCCGGAGAGATTATTTCATTCTTATCCATGGCTTATTTCATTAATTTGTTTTTTAAGGCTTCTACAATCTCGTCCGGTCCTGGCACGATTCCGCCAAGACGTCCGAAATGCTCAACAGGAACTTTACCATTAACAGCAAGGCGAATGTCTTCAATCATCTGTCCTGCGTTAATCTCAGCAGAAAGAATACCCTTCTTTCCTTCAGCAAGGGCTGCAATCTCTTTCTCCGGGAAAGGCCACAAAGTAATAGGACGGAACAAGCCGACCTTGATGCCTTCTTCGCGTGCCAGCTCGACAGCTTTCTCTGCAATACGTGCTGCACTACCGAAAGATACAATTATATATTCTGCATCGTCGCAGAGAGTCTTCTCATATCTAACCTCATTGTCCTTAATCTGCTGATATTTACGCAGCAATGCGAGGTTTCTCTGTTCCATCACTTCCGGCTGCATCTCAAGAGATGTCATGATATTGGGCTTACGGCCGTTTGTACGTCCCATTGTAGCCCAAGGACATTCTTTTGCAATCTGCTCTTCTGTACGGCGTGGCTTATATGGAGGCAGAACCACCTTTTCCATCATCTGACCGATAACACCATCAGAAAGAATCATTGCCGGGTTACGATATTTAAATGCAAGTTCAAAGGCCAGATCAACGAAGTCTGCCATTTCCTGCACACTGTTAGGAGCAAGTGTTATAACATAGTAGTCACCATTACCGCCACCACGTGTTGCCTGGAAATAATCTGCCTGAGACGGCTGGATAGTACCAAGGCCAGGACCTCCGCGCTGTACGTTTACAAACACACCGGGAATTTCAGCACCTGCCATATAAGCAATGCCTTCCTGCATGAGGGCAACACCAGGGCTTGAAGAAGATGTAAGCACACGCTTACCTGCACCGGCAGCACCATACACCATATTAATAGATGCAACCTCACTCTCTGCCTGAAGCACAACCATACCAGTTTCTTCCCATGGTTTCAGTGCAGCAAGAGTTTCGATAACTTCACTCTGCGGAGTAATTGGGTATCCGAAATAAGCGTCAGCACCACAGCGTATAGCTGCATGGGCAATGGCCTCGTTACCCTTCATCAAAATAGTTTCTTTCTCTGCCATTTGCTAATCCTCCATCTTTTTCTTATAAACAGTGATACACCCGTCTGGGCATACAATTCCGCACGAGGCACAACCTATACAATCGTCTGGCCTTACAGCCTCGGCATAGGCATACCCTTGTACGTTTACACAAGTGGTTGTGAGCGCTATGACATCTTTAGGGCATGCCACAACACATAGCGAACACCCCTTGCAGCGGTCGGTATTGACCACAATAGCTCCTCTGATTTTACTCATAAATACTATTTTAAGGTTATTATTATGAGCGGCGGAATAAACCACCGCCCGTGTTAATTAAATTTTTTGTTCTATTAAACTAAGATACTCAAACAAGCAAATCACGCGTATAAGCATGAAGGATGAACTGAGCATTGGCATCAGACAGTCGAAATGAAGCATCTTATGACACTTAGCAGTCACATTCAGCCTCACAACTGACCGACTTATGGATTAAACATATCCTTGCAGTAATAATTAAGGATGCTGTCAATCATTCGTTTGGCTTCAACCGCAGGACTCTCCGGATCAAGCTTTATTGCCTCAAGATAATTATTGAGCGCAGCCTGCCAGTTGCCTTCCTTGCGGTACTTATTGCCTTCTAAATAATACTCTTCTGCTGTCATTACTTATAATATTCCTTTTTTCCAGCTGCCAAAGTGTTTTTCATAAGAGAGCATATAGTCATTGGCCCCACCCCACCAGGCACAGGAGTGATAAACGAACATTTAGGTGCAACCTCATCGAACTTCACGTCTCCGTTAAGACGGAATCCGCTCTTTCTTGTAGCATCAGGAACACGTGTCGTGCCGACATCAATAACAACAGCCCCTTCCTTAACCATATCAGCTGTAACGAAGTCAGGGCGACCTATTGCCGCAATGATTATGTCGGCCTCGCGACACTCCTCCTTCAATGTCTTCGAGTGGCTGTGGCATACAGTAACGGTCGAATCGCCATACTGCTTCTGCATCATCAGCTGAGCCATGGGCTTACCGACAATGTTGCTTCTGCCAAGAATGACACACTTGCGTCCTGAAGTTTCTATGCCATAACGGCGAAGAAGAGTCAGTATGCCTAACGGAGTAGCAGAGATGAAACACGGCAGACCAATTGCCATACGTCCTACATTAACCGGATGGAATCCGTCAACGTCCTTACGGTAATCTATTGCCATGATGATTTTCTGCTCATCGATATGCTTCGGTAAAGGAAGCTGAACGATATATCCGTCAACATCGTCGTCATCATTAAGTTCCTTAACCTTTGCCAGCAGCTCATCCTCAGTTACATCTTCCTCAAAGCGTATAAGAGAACTCTTGAAGCCACACGCCTCGCAGGCAATAACCTTATTCTTTACATAAGTCTCACTGCCGCCGTCGTGTCCAACGAGTATTGCTGCCAGATGAGGACGCTTGCCGCCTCCGGCCACTATCTGTCTTACTTCTTCAGCTATTTCGGCCTTTATCTGTGCCGCCGTAGCCTTGCCGTCAATTAATTGCATATATTTTGGTTTTCTTATAATCAAATTTCACACTCCACCTGCCTTCCATGTGCACTTCACGCATAAGCTAAAAGCTGCACAGAAAGCGGTGCGCTAACAAACAACATCAAAACTTCGGCATACCGCCCTTCATACCTTTCATAGCCCCCATCATCTGGCTCATCTTTGAACCTGTAACCATCTTCATCATCTTACGGGTCTGGTCAAACTGCTTTATCAGGCGGTTAACGTCCTGAATGTTTGTACCCGATCCTTTGGCTATGCGCTGGCGGCGGCTTGTGTTAAGTATTTCAGGATTAGTACGCTCCTTTGGTGTCATGCTGAGGATTATCGCCTCAATGCCTTTAAAGGCGTTATCGTCGATATCAATATCCTTGATGGCCTTGCCCACACCGGGAATCATAGAAGCCAGGTCCTTAATGTTACCCATCTTCTTTATCTGCTGTATCTGGCCTAGGAAGTCGTTGAAGTCGAACTTGTTTTTCTGTATCTTCTTCTGCAGGCGCTTAGCCTCTTCCTCATCAAACTGCTCCTGAGCACGCTCGACAAGGCTGACGATATCGCCCATTCCCAATATACGGTCGGCCATACGTGAAGGATGGAACACGTCTATGGCTTCCATCTTCTCGCCTGTTCCTACAAACTTGATTGGCTTTGTGACAACAGTACGGATACTTATCGCAGCACCACCGCGTGTGTCACCGTCAAGTTTTGTAAGCACCACGCCGTCGAAATCGAGACGGTCGTTAAACTCTTTGGCTGTATTTACAGCATCCTGACCGGTCATTGAGTCTACGACAAACAGAGTCTCATCGGGATTAACTGAGTTCTTCAGAGTCTCTATCTCGTTCATCATCTCCTCGTCAACAGCCAGACGGCCGGCGGTATCTATGATGACGACATCGTTACCTTTGGTCTTAGCCTCCTTTATAGCGTTGTTGGCAATCTCTACAACATTCTTATTATTGTCTTCCGAATATACGGGAACTCCAATCTGTGCTGCCACGACCTTGAGCTGCTCTATAGCGGCAGGACGATAAACGTCGCAAGCCACCAGCAAAGGATTCTTGTGCTGCTTTATCTTAAGCATATTGGCAAGTTTTCCACTGAATGTGGTCTTACCAGAACCCTGCAGACCGGACATCAATATTATTGCGGGACGTCCTTCAAGTTTCAGGCCGACGCTCTCGCCGCCCATAAGATCTGCAAGCTCATCGTGAACAATCTTCACCATCATCTGCCCCGGCTTCACAGCCGTAAGCACGTTCATACCTAACGCCTTTTTCTTGACAGTATCCGTGAATGTCTTTGCCACTTTATAGTTAACGTCGGCATCGAGCAATGCACGTCTTACATCCTTAAGGGTTTCGGCCACGTTAATCTCGGTTATTTTGCCTTCACCTTTAAGTATTTTAAAAGAGCGTTCCAGTCTGTCGCTTAAATTCTCAAACATAATTATGTATATATATTATCTTATTCGTTTTATTCACTAAGTAAAATCCGCTTCTAATCATTTCTGCTGCCTGCCTCATTCTAATTTCACCACACCGAAAACCCATCGTAAATCGGGTATGGAAAACGACATCGGCCGGCATAAAATATAATCGGCTTTCTCTTATGCAAAAATAATCATTTAATAATGAAATACACAATAACTGGCATTGTATTTAAAATATTTTAAAACACTGACGCAAAAAAAATGCTCATACGCTTTTTAATTGTGCAATATTTTCCACTTTATGTCATATCTGGCATGGTCTTAACTGCAAATACGAGCCACAAAAAGCCACCAAACAAGCATTTTAGGTCAAAAATTATAGCAAAATGTCATTTCGAAACATTATAACCGCATGCATTCACAATATGAAAGAATATGCATCAAATTTGATTATATTTTATGTTTCTGTTTGAAAATTATGCATTATCTTTGCCGGCAGATGAAAGATACAGTGCTTTATATCAAGAACATGGTTTGCGATAGATGCAAGATGGCCGTAGAACATGAGTTGCGCAATCTTGGACTTACACCCATAAAGGTTGAGTTGGGAGTTGTATGCGTAAAAGAAGAGGTTGATTCTGAATGCCGCGCCAAAATACGTGCCGGACTAGAGGCACTCGGTTTTGAGCTGCTTGAAGACCGGCAGCAGCAGACTGTTGACCGCATAAAGAGCCTCATCATTGAACTTGTGCATTACAGAAACAACAAATCGGGAACAAATCTCTCGGCATATCTTTCAGAGCAGCTTGGCTCAGACTACAGCGCACTCAGCAAGCTGTTTTCAGAAAACACAGGCATGACCATTGAAAAATTTTTCATCTTACAAAAGACTGAACGCATAAAGGAACTGCTGTTTTACGGAGAAATGTCGCTGAGCGAAATAGCGGACATGATGAACTATTCGAGCGTAGCCTATCTCAGCACACAGTTCAAGAATATTACTGGAATGACTCCATCGCAGTTTAAGGCCCTGAAGGAAAAGAACCTGACACAACTCGACAAGCTATAGCGGCAGTTGCAACATCAAAGGATAGCCTGACCAACACAATATAGCGACAAAATGTTATAAATGTTTTCCATTATTTCGTAACACCTTCACCACACATTATAACTACCTTTGCACAGAAAAGGCAGAAGCAATGGCGCGACCTGGGATTACACAACGGCAAAGCACTCAGACCGGACTTGCAGCCATGCTATGCCATTACTTAAAAAACATACTAAACAATGGAAAAAAAGACGATAGCCGTCATAGGCATGGCATGCGCCGGATGCGCAGCCAACGTGGAAAGAAGGCTGAACGAACTGAACGGAATAAGTTCTGCTGCAGTGAACTTTGCGGCACGCACAGCCCTTGTAGAATACGACCCGAAAGTGATAACGCCGCAGATGATGAAAGAAGAGATTATCAAGGCTGGATACGACCTGGTGATTGATGAAGACGAATCGGTTGCAGCCATTGAACGGCATGCATATAGTCAGCTGCTCAGACGCATGGCAGCATCGTGGGTGTTTGCCGCCCTGACCATGGGCATATCCATGAGATGGCTGAATGTCGGCAGCACATCAGCCGCAAACCAGACAATGCTGATAATCGCCCTGGTAAACATTGCTTACTGCGGACGCGTGTTTTACGTCAACGCTTGGCGGCAACTCATGCATAAAACCGTCAACATGGACACGCTTGTGGCTATGAGCACGCTCATTTCTTTTCTGTTCAGCGTGTTCAACACATTCTGGGGCGACTCTTTCTGGGGCTCGCGCGGCATAGAAAATCATACATATTATGACGCATCGGTAATGATTATCACTTTCGTGCTTACAGGACGCGTGCTTGAAGAACGTGCAAAAAGCAGCACGGCATCTGCCATCAGGGCCCTTATGGGCATGGCACCTAAAACAGCGCACCTTATTAACGGAGACAGCATAGACGAAGTGCCGATTGCTGCTCTTGGCTCAGGCGACATTATTGAGGTTAGAGCCGGAGAAAAGGTTCCCGTAGACGGTTCGATAACAACAGGCGAGACTTATATAGACGAAAGTATGATTACGGGCGAACCTACTCCTGCACAGCGAAGCGAAGGCGACAAGGTGTTTGCAGGAACAATCCTGAAACAGGGCACCATCCGTTTCCGTGCTGAGGCGACAGGCGACAAGACCATGCTGGCACAGATAATAAGAATGGTGCAGGAGGCCCAGGGCAGCAAGGCACCGGTGCAACGCGTGGCAGACAAGATTGCCCGTGTGTTCGTACCGGCTGTGCTGTGCCTGTCGCTCATAACGTTTATTTTATGGTATGCAGTCGACGGCGACAGTCAGCTCCCGCGCGCAGTTCTTTCTGCCGTATCAGTATTGGTTATAGCATGTCCATGCGCTCTCGGACTGGCCACGCCCACAGCTCTGATGGTTGGCATAGGCAGGGCGGCACGCAACAACATACTGATAAAGGACGCAACAGCCCTTGAAAACATGCGAAACATTGATGCCATTGTGATTGACAAGACCGGTACACTGACAATACCTAATAAGGATGTTGACTTCACAAAGGCCGACTCGCTGACGCTTGACCAGCGAGAAACGCTAAAGCCCGGAGCTCGCGAGGCCATGCAGATGCTTCATGACGAGGGCGTAGAGGTGTATATGATGAGTGGCGACAAGGAGGAAGCGGCCAAATATTGGGCCGACAAAGCCGGAATAACCCACTGGAAAAGTCGCGTTATGCCGCAGGATAAAGAAGACATGGTAAGAAAGTTGCAGTCGGAAGGACATCACGTGGCAATGGTAGGCGACGGAATCAACGACACTCAGGCACTGGCTGCTGCCGACGTAAGCATTGCCATGGGCAAAGGAACCGACATTGCAATAGACGTAGCCCAAGTAACACTGATGGGAACCGACCTGCGCAGAATTGCCTACGCGATAAAGTTGTCGCGCCAGACCGTAGGCATGATTCACCAAAACCTGTTTTGGGCATTTATATATAATGTGGTATGCATACCTCTTGCAGCCGGACTGCCATACTTATTCGGCGCCCATTGGCAGATAACTCCGATGTGGGCAAGCGCACTTATGGCATTCTCAAGTATCAGCGTGGTGATGAACAGTCTGCGACTGAAATTTATGAAGCAATAAATAACAGCAAATAAGAACCATATATAGTGCAAAAAGTTACGATAAAAAGACAGCGTATCTAATAACGCCTCAAAAATCGTAACTTTTTGCATTTATTTTAATTACAAGTAATAAAATTTACTGGCTTTTTAAAGAAATCATTTAAGCAAAAACAGTACTTATACTTTCAAATCATTAACCATAGGTTTACACATCGTAACTCGGTCACTTTTTAACCGAAAACGGCCGAGTTACGATGCAAAACTCAGCCGTTTATTTTTAGTATTTCAATATATTCAAACTCAAAATGCTGTGTACTGGATTTAACTGGCGATTCCCAATGCAATAACTATAGTTGTTTACAATTCTTTTTAAACTTAATTCAGGTTGTCACTGTATGGGATTTGTGATCTCCATCCATACATAATGCAACAATAAAGTCATCTACATATTAAAATTATATGCCGACAAACTATTTCATATTCCGGCCTTCGACAGCCACTTGAATGCTGAAGCTCGGACTGAAGTTATATTTTACGGCTGCGCCTATACGGTCGCCAATATTGCCTATATCATACAGAGGATAAGGCATGCGCTTGTTAGAAAGCGACTTTTGTCCGTAGATATAGCCCTCCCAATGCTCGTCAAATTTATACCCGATTACAGCATTTAATCCTGCATCCATGTATGAGTCGCTTGTCCAATAAAGATGATTGAGATATCCGCCAACGGCTATCGACAGCTTGTTGTTCACCGGTATGGCATACATTGCGGCTATGTTCTGCCCAAACCCCGAACCACGCCATGCGCCTTTGCCGAACGAGGCAAAAACAGATGCGCCAAGATTAACATTAAGTCCTTTGTGCAAATCCCAGTTATATGCGCCGCACCAGTCGAGCGGATACATGTTGACATACATACGCCCAAGCGAATCGAAAGCAGGAAGGTGGAGCGAGTCGGTCTGAGGCATGCCTACACCGAAGTCTCCGTCCTGAAGATAAACATGGGTAGGACCGTCAGCCGAACCAATTATTTCGTTCTGCGGCATCATATCAGAGCCGCCAATCGTGTCGGTAACAGCTATGTGTCGTCTGTCTTCCTGAGCATATACAGAAACTGCCGACACACATAAAAACAATATAATCAACAACTTTTTCATCACAGGCAAAATTAATCCGTAAGCATGAAAACTCAAAATAATACTGCCTTTTTTCATCATAATTAACTCTAATTCATTCTTAGTCAGACATATTGCAGCTATACGAAGTAAAAGCCTATACTCATACGGGGCAATGCATGGACAGAAAAACACGACTCTAGACAAGGCGCCGTCGGCAAAGACAAACATTGACGTTTTATTTGCAGATATCATCACAAATTAGTATATTTGCACAATTAACGCCGCATGATGCCGCGCCTGACATGCAACGACTAAAAAAACGGGCGCATGGCATCCGGCACACTAAATTAATATCATAAAAAACAACAAACACCATACTAAAATATGAAATTCTTCAAAGCTCTGTTCGGCAGTAAAGAAGAAAAGCCGGAAGAAAAGAAAAAGGCCGAAGAGGCTAAAAACTTCGACGTGTTGAAATACGACGGCGTGCGTGCACTGCGTGCCGGTCAGGCCGAATTTGCAATAAGATGCTTCACCCATGCCCTGCAGATGCAGGACGATCTCGAGATACACGACTATCTGTCGCAGGCATACATACGCACCGGCGAACTTACGCTGGCCTACGAACAGCTGCAGAAACTGGCCGAGGCACAACCTGACAATCAGCAGATATTTATCCGCATGGCCAACGTGGCATATATGATGGAAGACTACGGAGCCATGGCCGGGGCATGCGAAAAGGCAATGCTCATTGATGACAAGACAGCAGAAGTGATGTATCTTTATGCAAGGGCGTGCATAGGACAGGAGGACGTAACCAACGCCGTGGCAATGCTGACCAAGGCAATATCTCTTAAAGAAGATTATGGCGACGCCTACCTGCTGCGCGGAGAGACATTACTGAAAAACGGCGACACTGACGAGGCTGACGAAGACGCCACATGGCTTATTGAACACACCGAGGACAACGAAGACGTTATGATGCTGAAAGCCAGAATTGAACGGGCTAAAGGCAACACCGACGCAGCAAAAGATTACTATACAAAAGTGACCGATGCCAATCCGTTCAACATCGATGCATACCGCGAACGCGGAGAACTGCGGCTTGCAACAGGCGACGAGAAAGGCGGAAACGAAGACATTGAACACGCCAAAGAACTGACGGCACAGCTGCCCGAGAACAACGACGAAGAAGGAATAGAAAACAAAGTGAAGGAGAAATACAAGTCTATGGATCCATACGGAGTGTTCTGATATACAATAAGACATTATTATAATAATAAAAAAGCAAAAATGAAACCTTATAACAAAATTTTAATATAAAATGTTTGTAGGTGTCATTTAAATATTATACTTTTGCAAGCAAATAAGAAAATATATCAAAAAATGAGAAATAATTTATACGCATCTTTCTTTTACTTTTATTTTTACTTTGCAAGGAATTGTGAAGCGGGAAGTTGCGTGTAGATTTCAACTTATGACAAGACAATCTTTTAAGAAAGATACAAACAAGTCCCGCTTCATAACAATGAGGCGGGATTTTTCATTATAAAGAAAATAATAAATAAACATGAAGAGAATAGCAATACAGGGTTCAATCGGGTCGTTTCACGACATTGCAGCACATCAGTATTTCAAGGACGAACAAATACAGCTGATATGCTGCTCAACGTTTGAACAAGTGTTTGAGAACATAAAGCACGACCCTACGGTGATAGGCATGCTTGCAATAGAGAACACCATAGCAGGTTCGCTGCTCCACAATTATGAACTGCTGCGCGACTCGGGAACAACCATCGTCGGCGAGCACAAACTGCACATTGAGCACAGCATATGCTGTCTGCCGGAAGACTCATGGGAAACGATAACCGAGGTACACTCCCACCCCGTCGCACTTATGCAGTGCCGCGGATTTCTTGCCGGACATCCGGAAATGAAAGCTGTAGAAGCTCAAGATACGGCCGGAGCAGCAAAGTTTATCTCTGAGAACAAATGCAAGGGATGGGCTGCAATATGCAACGCTAACGCCGCACGCCTTTATGGAATGAAAATCCTGCAGGAATCTATTGAGGACAACAAGCACAACTTCACAAGATTCCTGGTTGTAAGCAATCCTAACAAAGCCGACTTTCTGCGTCCGCTAGAGCAGACAAACAAGGCAAGTATTGTTTTCTCTCTGCCTCACGAGGAAGGCAGCCTTTCACAGGTGCTCAGCATCTTCTCGTTCTACAAAATCAACCTGACAAAAATACAGTCACTGCCTATCATTGGCCACGAATGGGAATATATGTTCTATGTTGACCTTGCATTTAACCAGCTGACCCGCTATCGCCAAAGCATAGACGCAATAATGCCGCTGACAAAGGAACTTAAAATTTTAGGAGAATACCAAGATGACGGAAAACAACCCAGACCATAACATAAAGCCGGCAGAAAGAGTTTCGGCTGTAAGCGAATATTACTTCAGCCGCAAGCTGAAAGAGGTGGCAAGGCTTAACGCCGAAGGCAAGGACATAATAAGCTTGGCAATAGGCAGTCCGGACATGCCGCCGTCTGAAGCCGCGATAAACAAACTGTGCGAAGTGGCACGACAAGACGGTTCACACGGCTACCAGCCCACAATGGGAACGCCGGAACTGCGTGAGGCCATGGCCGGATTTTACAAACGCTGGTACAATGTTGACCTTGACCCTCAGAAAGAAATACAGCCGCTCATAGGCTCAAAGGAAGGCATACTGCACGTAACGCTTGCCTTTGTCAATCCCGGCGACGAGGTGCTGGTGCCTAATCCCGGATACCCTACCTACACTTCGCTCAGCAAAATACTTGGCGCAAAGGTGGTCAACTATAATCTGCGTGAAGACAACGGATGGCAGCCTGACTTTGATGAGCTTGAGAAAACGGACCTGAGCAAGGTGAAACTGATGTGGACCAACTATCCCAACATGCCTACAGGAGCAAATGCGCAGGAGGATACATACCGCAAACTTGTAGACTTTGCAAAAAGACATTCAATAGTTGTGGTGAATGACAACCCATACTCGTTCATTCTCAACGAGAAACCGTTGTCGCTGCTGCAAATTCCTGAGGCAAAAGACTGCTGCATAGAGTTCAACTCCATGAGCAAGAGTCATAACATGCCGGGATGGCGCGTCGGCATGTGTGCATCCAACAGCCGTTTTATCGAATGGATTCTCAAAATAAAGAGCAACATTGACTCGGGAACATTCCGCGGAATACAGTTTGCCGCCGCCGAGGCATATAACAACAGCGACGAATGGCACCACCAGGCAAACATAACGACATACAGAAGAAGGCGCGACACAGCCGAACAAATAATGAAAGAACTCGGCTGCACATTCGACCCCAAACAGGTCGGAATGTTCCTGTGGGGCAAAATTCCTGAGAAATATAACGATGCAGAGGAACTCACAGAACGTGTATTGCATGAGGCAAGAGTGTTCATCACGCCGGGATTTATATTCGGGAGCAACGGCGAAAGATATATACGCATATCGCTGTGTGCAAAAGACGACAAGATAGAGGAGGCTCTCAGCCGCATAAAGGGCATGAAGCAGAAATGATACTTACTAACATTCGAAACAACAAATAAAAGAAAATACAATTATGGAACTTGATTTACTACCGCTGAACCTTCCCAGCGACAACGAAAAACTTACCGTAATAGCAGGCCCCTGTTCAGCAGAAACAGAAGAACAGGTTATAGAGACAGCACGCCAGCTGGCTTACAAAGGCTGCCATATATTCCGTGCCGGTGTGTGGAAGCCACGCACAAAGCCCGGAGGCTTCGAGGGCAACGGTGAGGCCGCTCTGCCGTGGCTGAAAAGGGTTAAGGAAGAAACAGGCATGCTAACTTCTACAGAAGTGGCAACACCCGAACATGTTGAACTGGCCCTTAAATATGACATCGACATCCTGTGGGTAGGTGCGCGCACATCAGCCAATCCTTTTGCCATGCAGGCCATTGCAGACAGTCTGCAAGGCGTTGACATACCCGTACTTGTAAAAAATCCTGTAAATCCTGACCTTGAGCTATGGATTGGAGCCATGGAACGCATCAATCAGGCCGGCGTAAAGCGCATCGCAGCCATACACCGCGGATTCTCAAGCTATGACAAAAAGATTTACCGCAATCTGCCCATGTGGCAAATTCCTATCGAGCTGCGCCGACGCATACCCGAACTGCCTATATTCTGCGACCCAAGCCATATCGGCGGACGTCGTGAACTTATAGCCCCCCTGTGCCAGCAGGCCATGGATCTGGGTTTTGACGGTCTGATTATCGAATGCCACTGTGACCCGGACAAGGCATGGAGCGATGCAAAGCAGCAGATAACTCCCGACATTCTTGACTATATACTGGGACTTCTCGTCATTCGTGACCAAAGCGTAACAACTGAAGGAATCAGCGCGCTGCGCAAACAGATTGACGACCTCGACAATCAGCTTATGGAACTTCTGTCAAAAAGGATGAGAGTGTGCCGTGAAATAGGACATTACAAGAAGGAACATAACATGACCGTTCTGCAGACGTCTCGCTACAACGAAATTCTGAATAAACGAGGTGCACAAGGCTCACTATGCGGAATGGACCCAAATTTCATCAAGACGATTTTTGAAGCTGTTCACGAAGAGTCCGTAAGACAACAAATAGAGATTATAAACCAATAATATAAGTATACGGAACGCACGCGCCATTAATAAAACTGATGATGGCGCGTGCAGACCGCCTGCTTATACCAAAATACGAAAAACATGAGAATACTTGTACTAGGCGCAGGCAAAATGGGAAGCTTCTTTCTCGATTTGCTCAATTTTGAGCACGAAACCGCAGTATATGAAAAGAATCCCGAACGGTTGAGATTTACTTACAACACATTGCGCTTTACTGCACTTGATGAGATTGACGAATTTCGTCCGGAACTTGTGATCAACGCCGTTACAGTAAAATACACCATATCGGCATTCAAAGAAGTTATGCCACATCTGCCGGCCGACTGCATAATAAGCGACATCTCGTCTGTAAAGACCGGCCTGAAAGACTTCTATGAACACTGCGGACATCGCTACGTGTCCACTCATCCTATGTTCGGACCAACATTTGCCAATCTGAACCAGTTGAGCCATGAAAACGCCATAATAATAAGCGAAGGCGACTACATGGGACGAATCTTCTTTAAAGATCTGTACAGCCGGCTCGGCCTCAACATATATGAGTATTCTTTTGAAGAGCACGACAAGACTGTCGCCTACTCACTGAGCATTCCTTTCGTCAGCACATTTGTTTTTGCGGCAGTCATGAAGCATCAAGACGCTCCCGGAACAACGTTCAAACGCCATATGAACATTGCCAAAGGTGTACTCAACGAAGACGATTTTCTGTTACAGGAAATACTGTTCAATCCGTACACATCAGAACAGGTGGAACAGATAAGGACAGAACTGAAACGGCTACTCGAAATAATTGACAACAAAGACGCCGAAGGCATGAAAGAATATCTAACAAAGATACGCAACAACGTAAGACGTGACATTGCCATAGACAGATAATAAGACATAGGGCAACAACTCACGGCAGATATGCCTTCCTGCAAAAACGACCAAAGCTAATAACCTGACAACGACTAATATCATGAACACATTTCTTTTTCTAACGGCTTTTCTCACATTTGTGGAATTTAACTGTGAGAATCTTTTTGACTTCAGACACGACAGTCTGAAAAACGACATCGAATTCACTCCTGAAGGAGACCGCAAGTGGACAGAACGAAAATATTGGAATAAGCTGAACAATATCTCAAAGGCAATCATATCATGCGGAATAGACGGCAAAGACTGGCATCTGCCAGACCTCGTTGCATTATGTGAGGTTGAGAACGACAGCGTTATGCGAGATCTTACCAAACGCTCACTGCTACGCAACGCAAATTACGAATATTTAGTGACCAACTCGCCTGACGAAAGAGGAATAGACGTAGCCTTAATATACGACCCCATGCATTTTCAGCCAATACGGCACTATCCGCTACGCATAAGACCGATGGAGGGAATGAGGCCGACACGCGACATACTGTATGTGGCAGGAAGAATTATAACCGATGACACGCTGCATATATTCGTAGTTCATGCGCCAAGCCGCTATGGAGGCGAAAAGCCTACACGCCCACACAGAATGCTTATCGCCAAGACATTATGCGGAGCTATCGACTCAATACGTCTTGCCAGCAGTGACCCAAACATTATAATTGCCGGCGACTTTAATGACTATGCTGACAGCAAGGCACTTATGCAACTGCAGCTTCATGGAATGAAAAACGCCTCACATGACGCTAAAGGCAGCAACGGAGCCAAAGCTACATACAAATATAAAGGCGAGTGGAACAGCATTGACCATATTATGGTGAGCCAAAGGCTTTATAGCATGAAGGTTTTCGGAAGAATAAACGACCAGACTTTCATGCTTGAGCCTGATGAAAAATACGGCGGAGTGCAGCCATACCGCACATACAGAGCATGGAGATACCGCAACGGCTACAGTGACCATCTGCCTTTGGTGGTAAGATTTGCATTGAAACAGCCAGACTGATAACAACCTTTTTCATTCTGTCAGTATAAATATTTATTACCAAAGGAACAATAACAGCCAACCTGCCAATATGATAAAATTATATGAAAATCCTTGGCAGGCATATTCTGTTTGAGTCAAAATAAGTATATTTGCGGAATATTTCTTATTTTATGAACAGATTAATTTTATCAATCATGACGTTAGTTTCGGGCAGCTTGTTCAGCTGCGGACAACAAAACTTCAAGACTGTTGACGCCAATGAATTTGAAACTGTCATTTCTTCAGACAGCGTACAATTGCTTGACGTAAGGACAGCAGAAGAGTTTAACGAGGCACACATCGATGCCGACAGTGTTATTAACATCGACAAACTGCAACCAGACTTTATGACAAAGGCACGCAAGATACTGAAAAAGGACAAACCTGTTGCAGTTTACTGCCGAAGCGGAAGAAGAAGCGCTGACGCAGCCCAACTTCTGGCTGAAGAAGGATACAAGGTGATAGACCTTGACGGAGGTATTATAGAATGGGAAAAGAGAGGCAAGAAAACCTGCAAATAATATCTTTTGGCTTTTATAAAATAAACATAAAACTTAAAATATGATCAACCTTAAAAGAACGGTCGTGCTGAACAGCCTGATCTTGATGCTGACTCAACTGTTTGCGCAAGGCCCCAACAACAGCGGAACTTACTACAAGAACGCTGACGGCAAGAAAGGAAGCGAACTGAAAACAGCGCTTTCTGAAATTATCAGAAACCACAAGGAATTGTCATACGACGCTCTGTGGGACTGCTTCAGAACAACAGACGTACGCAACGACGGAAAAGTATGGGATATGTATTCAGGTATCACAAACTTTACTTTCGGCTCCGACCAGGCTGGGAACTATAAAAACGAAGGCGATGTATATAACCGCGAGCACTCTATGCCCAAAAGTTGGTTTGACGATGCCAGACCGATGTATACCGACCTCGTTCATCTCGTACCGACAGACGGATACGTCAACGGAAGACGAAGCAACTATCCTTTTGGCGAAACAGACAACCCTTCATACACATCAGAAGGAGGCTTCAGCAAACTAGGCCCTTCGTCTGTCAGCGGATACAGCGGCATTGTATTTGAACCAAACGACGAATACAAAGGCGACTTCGCACGCATATACTTCTATATGGTTACGTGCTATGAAGAGAATGTATCAACCTGGAACAGCGACATGCTGGGCCACAACAAGTATCCGGCATTGACCGAATGGGCATTGAAGATGCTGCTGAAATGGGCTGCGGAAGATCCTGTGAGCCAAAAGGAGATAGACAGAAACAATGCCGTGTACGGATTCCAACAGAACAGAAATCCTTATGTCGACTATCCGGGACTTGAACAATATGTATGGGGCAACAACACCGCAGACAGTTTCAGTTACGACAACTACGTTGAACCTGAAACAGGAACAACTCCCGACCCGGATCCCGACCCTGACCCAGATCCTGATCCAGACCCGATAGAAGGCGAACAGACTTACAAAAAGGTTATGTCTGCCGATGACCTGACTGTGGGATACGGCTATATCATCGTGTGTGAAGAGGCAGGAACTGCATTGGCTGAAAGCGGAAACAACAATGTAAGAAACAGCGCAACAGTGAGCATATCAGACAATCAGATAACTACAGAAGTCAACAAGGACGGCAAGCCTTACCAGCTTATCCTCGGAACATCCAACGGATACTATACGTTCTATGATGCTACCGAAAACGTCTATCTGTCTCTGAACAGCAGTGAAAATAAACTGGGAAACAAGACCGACGCTGACACGGACAACGCATTGTGGGAAATAAGCATAAGCAACGGCAACACGGAAATAGGCAACAAAGCCTACCCTGACAGATTTATCAATTACAACAAAATGCAGCCGCGCTTTGCCTGCTACAAGGCCAGCAGCCAACAGACAGCTGTATGTCTATACAAAAACACAGTGTCAACCGGTATCGAAAGCATAACCAACGGCGCAAACGATAATGTTGATGTATATAATATTGCCGGACAAAAAATCCGCTCTAACGTAAAGGCAGACAATGCACTTGACGGCCTGACAAGAGGTGTTTACATCATCAACAAGAAGAAATATGCCGTAAAATAACAATGCGGAAACAAATGTCTGAAGGCAACAAAAACAAGGATGCCAAATAAAAAGACATGATGTTATATTTTAAAATATAGACAATAAACGAAAGAGGGACAAGCCTAAACGGTTTGTCCCTCTTTCGTTTATGTAATACAGTAAATCTGTCATGGATTGTATTGCCAACAAACTAACAGACCAAATGAAACATCTATTCAAGTATATTGCAAACAGCATACAGGCGTGATGGGCCAGCACTGTACACCAACCGGCTCATTATGAAAGATGCTCCACCCTGTCAGGATTACGGTCGATGACCGTACCGTTGGCCTGATGCGTAGCAAGAACAAGCACTTCAGCAATCTGCACATGCTCAGGAGCACTTGCTGCATAGAATGCAACATCAGCTATATCATCGCCGGTAAGGGGCTGAACTCCTTTATATACATTGTCGGCCTTCTCCTGATTGCCATGGAATCGGACAACACTGAAATTGGTTTCAACCAGCCCGGGCTTAACGTTTGTAACACGCACAGCTGTGTGTGCAACATCGATACGCAGTCCGTCAGAAAGAGCTTTCACTGCAGCTTTAGTAGCACAATAAACATTTCCTCCGGCATAAGCAGCATCACCTGCCACAGAACCGATATTGATGATATGGCCCTTGTTGCGCTCTACCATAGCAGGAACAACGAGACGAGTCATTATGAGCAGTCCCTTTATATTGGTATCAATCATTGTTGTCCAATCTTCCCAATCGCCCTCATACTCTTTGTCGAGTCCAAGAGCAAGACCAGCATTGTTTATCAGCACGTCGACAGTCTTCCATTTTCCCTGCAACGACTCAACAGCCGCAGTGGCAGCTTCGCGGTCTCTGACATCAAATGTCAGCGGCAGCACGTCAGCTCCAAACGCCTTTACCTTTTCACATATTGCCTTAAGTTTCTCCTCGTTACGTCCTGTAAGGATTAAATCGTAACCTCCCTCGGCAAACTTACGCGCACAAGCTTCGCCAATACCGCTTGTGGCACCGGTAATCAATACAACCTTCCTTTCCATTTTGTTATTTCATTTCTAAAAGAATCTGCACAATACGCTCTGCCGTGCGACCATCCCAGCGGTCGGGCAACGAACATTTCTTCCAACTTCCGCCAACCATGTCGGCAACGGCTTCAGCCAGTTTTTCTGCATTCTCGCCAACAAGCACGTTTGAACCGCACTTAACCGTCTCTATATGCTCTGTATAGCTGTTAAGCGTTATGCATGGAACACTATTGAAAGTAGCTTCTTCTGCCACATTGCCCGAGTCGGTAACAATACCCATGGCGTTAGCCGTTAGATAACCAAACTCAAGATATGACAGAGGATTGACAATGACAAGATTGCCGCATTCTGCCGCAAACTGCTCAACAACGGCCTTAGCCGCAGAACGGAGCGGTGCCACAACCTTAATGTCACCGGCAGCACGACACATGGCAACAACCATCTTCTTCAGGTTGTCGGCATCTGCAATAAGAGCCTTACGGTTAAGAGTGAAAACCAGATAGCGGTTGTCGCTGATGCCAAGTTCATCGAGGACGGCAGGACGCACAAAGCGGGCGCGGTTGTAGCGCAGCGTATCCATAAGGATGTTGCCCACCATGTAGACCTGCGACAGCTCGGCACCTTCGCGCGTAACAATGCTGTTGCTGCCCATACCAGCCGTGAAAAGAAGGTCTGAAAGGCCGTCGATGACAAGACGGTTGATTTCTTTCGGCATCTTGATGTCAAACGAACGTGTTCCTGCCACGAGGTGTGCAAGCGTAACGCCGTGTTTCTTTGTAACAATGGCAACAGCCATTGTTGAAGCCAAGTCGTCGACAACTATAACCACGTCGGCAGGATTGGCTTCAAGATATTTGTCAAACTCGGCCATGACACGGCCTGTAAGTTCATTAAGACTGACACAGTCGACGCCCAGATAAACATCAGGCTCACTGATTTCGAGGTCACTGAAAAGAGACGACTCAAGCGTGGCGTCTTCTTTTGTTCCTGCATAAACCAGACGGTAGTCGATTTCGCGGCCTTCTTCCTTGGCCTTGATAACAGCTCTCACAAGCGGAGCCACTTTGATAAAGTTTGGCCGTGCGCCGGCAACTATACAAATATTCAACATAACAAATAAAATAAACGGAGAAACGCAAACTGTTATCCGGCCGGAACAAGATATAGACTTAATAAGGCAATGACTAACGGCCGCACTATTTGCGCAGCGGCCTGACAGTGACACATCACCGTAACGGCACGCTGCCACCAACGGCAGCAACCTTCGGCACCAACCGGCATTATAACTTATTCGCGTCTCCTTATACCATAAAAATTTTAAAGTTATTATTCTGACTTAAACAAATCTTTTATTCCTCCTATGCTGCCCATAAGGTTTGTGGCCTCATAAGGCAGATAAACGGTTTTGGTCTTGTCGCCGCTGGCAACGTCTTCGAGCATCTTGATATACTTCTGTGCCAACAGATAATTGGCAGGATTGGTGCTCTTGCCCACAGCTTCAGTAATCTTCTGTATGGCTATTGCCTCGGCCTCAGCCTTGCGTATCTTGGCCTGAGCCTCGCCCTCGGCGTTGAGTATGGCCATCTGCTTGTCGGCCTCAGCCTTGTTTATTATGGCTGTCTTCTCACCTTCCGACTTAAGTATGGCAGCAGCCTTCTCGCCCTCGCTCGTAAGAATGGTGGCGCGCTTGTTGCGTTCTGCCTGCATCTGCTTCTCCATTGCCTGAAGCACGCTCTCAGGAGGTGTGATGTCCTGGAGCTCAACGCGGTTAACCTTAATACCCCATTTGTTGGTGGCATCGTCGAGCACGGCGCGCAGCTTGGTGTTTATAGTGTCGCGCGATGTGAGCGTCTGGTCGAGTTCAAGCTCTCCGATGATGTTACGCAGAGTGGTCTGCGTAAGTTTCTCGATGGCATTGGGAAGATTGCTTATCTCATAAACAGCCTTGAACGGGTCTACAATCTGAAAATAAAGCAGGGCGTTGATCTGCGTCTGCACATTGTCTTTTGTAATCACGTTCTGCTTGTCGAAGTCGTAGACCTGCTCGCGAAGGTCGATAGAGTTGCTGTAGATGTAGCGGCCGCGGCGCATGGTTACAATCTCCTTTGCGCGGTCAATAAACGGTATGATGATGTTTATTCCGGGTTTCAGCGTGGCATAATACTTGCCGAGACGCTCTATAATCTTTGTTTCCGACTGAGGTATGATGACAAGACTCTTCTTCACTACGATGAGCGCACATATAATTAGCGCAATAAAGATATAAGCAACGATGTCCATAATTTAAAAGATTATTAGGTTATTAAATCAAATTTTCTCTACCGTGATGATAATACTCTCGCGCCCTATAACCCTTACGCTCTGCCCTACAGCCACACTTTCGCCATTGGCCGTGACGGCTTTCCAGTCGTCACCGTCGATGGCCACGCGTCCGTATCCGCCTTCAACGATAGTCTCGCTGACGCGGCCTGTACGGCCTATAATGGCATCGGCATTGCTAAGGCGCTCCTTACGGCTGCCATGCAGATACTTTATGGCAAACGGACGCACAAAGAATATGCACAACACCGAAAACAGCAAAAACAGGAAAAGCTGCAGATAAAAACCCGGCACAAACAGCGAGACAAGAACCGTAAGCAGCGCACCAATGGAAAAACACATCACGTAGAAGTCTCCGTTGGTAAGCTCTACTATAAGACAGACAATGGCTATGAGAGTCCACATCTGCCACAAATTATCGGCAAAATATTCTATCATACACACTAATCTTATTTATTTGCGAAGATAATGAAAATTATTTGTTCCTACAAATAATAAGAAACAAATTAAACATATAAAACGTAATACCACAGAATGGCGGCATACGGAAAGACACGGCAGCCAACATAACTTTACAAACAAGACGTGGCCGACTTCACAGCCGGCCACGATCAATGTATACAAAAACATTATGAATTTTACTTAGCGAACAAGATTTCTAAAAAGTTTATCATCTACTTTACGTCATTGTGCCTTCATGCAGCTGCGGCATTTGCGCTCACAATAGCGCTCACACTGCGCGCAGATATCATAGCCGAGCATAGCTCCGAGGATGAAGTCCTCCTCTGGCGTGAGCTGGCTCAGCGGCCGTGTAACCATGAGACGGATAGCCTCGAGACACTGCTTGCGGCCGAAAAACAGGTTTATGCGGTCGTTGCCCACCGGCTGAAGTATATAGCTGATGTTCTGCCGCTTAAGGCGCGCCGTGGCATAGTCCTCATATCTCTTGTTGAAAGTGAAGAGCACCATCTGGCGCACACCTTTCTTATACTCGTAAATATGGTTCATCAGCACCTTCATGTCAGGTGGCAGTATCTCTGTAATAATGGCATCCGTTCTCATAATTCATGTTGTTTTAAATTAACTAAAGACTGTTCTTTATACTTTCAAGCCATGCGTCGATGCGGCAGTCTGTCTTGTCCGGCTCATTGACATCGTCGAGCGCAAGCCCCACAAAACAGCCGTCTACCACGGCAGCTGAATCGTCATAGGTGTAGCCGTCTGTCGAAACGGCACCGACAAACTTTGCTCCGCTGTCTTTAAGTGCATTGTATATCTCGCCGATAGCCGAACAGAACGTGTCGCCATACGACTCGCTGTCGCCGCAGCCAAACAGAGCAATGGTCTTTCCGGAAAGGTTGGCCTGCTTAAGTGCCTCAAGTCCGTCGTACCAGTCGTCCTGAAGTTCGCCTGCTCCCCATGTAGAAGTGCCCAAAATCAGATTTGTGTAAGCATCCGGAGTTGAAGCGTCTATACTTGAAACGTCAAGCACGTCGGCAGCTCCCACACCCAGCTTGCCGGCTATATTCTCGGCAATGGCCTGACAGGTTCCCGTTGACGAACCGTAAATTATACATGTCTTTTCCATATCAATTTTATCATTTATGAGTTATTTGTCTTTACGGCTGCAAAGATAACGTACAAGAAAATATACTGCAATACCTAAAAATAGGGTTTCTGACAATACCTAGAAATGATTAGGCCATGGCCGTAACGACTGAGTTTTACCCTAAATCAAAGTCAACAGACTCACGAAAATATTTTCAAGAAAAAGTCAAAAATCATGTCATGAGTTTTCTGTAAAATAGGAATCATACTGCTAACATAAGTTAATTTGACACAATCAACAGCAGCAATAAATTAACCTATATTCACAAACGGCATCTCTTAGAACCTAAAAAGCACTTGTTTTTAATAAAAAAAGCATTGATTTCGGCTGGTAAAACTTGCCGTTTTGCATGCAGAAACCTATGCTTTTGCAACACAAAAGGGCACATATTGGGCAACATCCGAGTTACGTCTATATGGCAGAATATTCTAAACCGCTGATATAATGCAATTTAGCAGAGACTGCAATATCCGGCTATTTTTCAGAGGAAAACATGCTTTCATAAAGAGCAACGCCATTCTGAGAGCGTCAAAATAAAAAAGTTTTCTGTTTCAGCGGTAATATTTCATTACATTTCAGAATGTCATACCGCGATAATGAGACACAATAACAAGATGCAGCAAAATGTCAAACGACACATACAAATATGGCAGTCAGGACACAAAACAAAAAAAGTCCGTCTGAGCTTACGCACAGGCGGACTTCCTGATATACGATAATGATTATCTTTCTATGCCACGGTTGTTGAATGTTACGTTCAGAAGCATCAGATACTTGCGGAACTGATCACCGGTAAGAACGTTACGCATGTACTTCAGGTCTTTCTCTACTGCACCGTTAACCATAGATGCACGCTCGTCTGAATTAGCGTTGGCAGCATTCAACATGTCTGCGCAGAATGAAGTGTGAATGTCCTGAACAGCCTCAAGCTGGTCTGAAGAAAGACCGAGGAAGTCAGCGAGCTTGCCGTAGTTAACTTCCATGTTGTAAGCTTTTGCGCTCTCAACGTTGTTCAACTTCTCATCTTCTGCAAATGTCATAGTCATGCTGAGCACAGCTACGACGGTTAAAAACAATCTTTTCATAATCCTTAAATTTTCATTTTACCTTGAGCCCCGGCTCTTTTCTCACGAATCGCCTCAGCTCGTTATCCTAAATTTATTTATCTCTTTTTGTCTTTCGACGGTGCAAAGATACATCAAAATCCGACAAAGCGAAATAAAAATATCATGCTGTTTGCGTTAACAGCTTACTTTTTTGACCTAAATCAAATATTTAAAATACTTTTAGCAATCTGTTTAGAATATATTACAACAATATGAAATAACAGCAAAATATTTGTAACATAAAGTAAGACAATACCCCTTCATCCGTTCATAACGGCAAAAAAGATGCACCAAAAACAAGTAAAGACAGGGCATGAGAACAAGAAACGGGCATGAGAATAAACAGAAAAACAGAAAATTTAAACACGATTTATTTTATTCTGAGCACAAATTGCATTATCTTTGCACTCAAAAGAAAATTTTAGTCAAGAAATGGAAAGTAACAAGAACAAATACATAGCAGTAGCTTACAGACTGTATGTTGTAGACAACAACTCAAACGAACTCGTTGAAGAGGCTACCGATAATGAGCCGTTCCAGTTTATCAGCGGATACGGCATAACGCTCGATGCATTCGAGAATGCCACTGCCGGGCTGAACAAGGGTGAAGAATTTGACATCACCCTGTCGAAAGACGAGGCTTACGGCGACTATGAGGAAGAGCATGTGCTCGACCTTGACAAGAACATCTTCTGCATAAACGGACACTTCGACCATGACAACATATATAAAGACGCCATTATTCCGCTGCAGAACGAAGACGGAAACAGATTTTTGGCAAAAGTTGTATCAGTAGGCGAAGACAAGGTTAGAGTGGACCTCAACCACCCGCTGGCTGGCAAGACACTCAACTTCAAAGGACATATCGTTGAGTCTAGAGAGGCTACTAACGAAGAAATTCAGGGTCTTATCAACCGCATGAGCGGCGAAGGATGCTGCTGCGGACACCATGGCGAAGACGGAGGCGACTGTTGCTGCGGACATCACCACGGAGATGGCGAAGGATGTCATCACGGACATGGTGAGGGATGCCACCATGAGCACGGCGAAGGATGCCACCACGGACACGAAGGCGGCAACGGCTGCTGCTGCAACTAAAGAAAAGAACAGCACAGACAAAGGTCTGAAAAGCGTATAGGCAAATACAGCAACAGACCTGAACCTATAACGGCAAAAGGCTATGACACGACAAGCGCTGTAGCCGTTTTGCCGATTTTTTATGTTAAAGTAAAAACGGTTCTGCAAAACATGAGTAACTCTTTCGGAAAATTGTTCAGACTGACCACCTTCGGCGAAAGCCACGGCGAGGCTGTCGGCGGAGTTGTAGACGGATATCCGGCAGGAATAGACATCGACCTTGATTTCATACAAGGCGAGCTTGACAGAAGAAAACCGGGACAAAGCGCCATAACAACAGCGAGGAAGGAGGCCGACAAGGTTGAAATATTGAGCGGAGTGTTTGAAGGCAAGTCTACGGGCTGCCCCATCGGCTTCATCGTGAGAAACTCCAATCAAAGATCGTCCGACTATGACAACATGAAGGACGTTTTCCGTCCGTCGCATGCAGACTTTACATATAATTACAAATATGGGATACGTGACCACAGGGGCGGAGGCCGCTCGTCGGCACGAATAACCATAAGCAGATGCGTAGGCGGAGCGCTGGCCAAGCTGGCTCTAAAACGTTTAGGTATATCGGTTAATGCCTACACATCACAGGTTGGCACCATCGCTCTCAACAGCGACTACAGGAAATACGACCTTGAGTCGGCCGAGGAAAACATTGTAAGATGCCCCGACAAGGCTAAAGCCGAAGAGATGATAAAGCTTATTTCGGAGGTTAAGGCTGAGGGCGACACCATAGGCGGAACAATTACGTGCGTGATAAAAGGCTGCCCGGCAGGACTCGGAGAGCCCGAGTTTGACAAGCTGCATGCAGCCCTCGGAAGTGCCATGCTGGGCATAAACGCCGTGAAAGGCATTGAGTTTGGAGCTGGATTTGGCATGAGCGCCAGACGCGGAAGCGAAGTGAACGACCTCTTCTTCAATGACAACGGGCGCATAGCCACAAGAACGAACAACAGCGGAGGCATACAGGGAGGCATAAGCAACGGCGAGGACATCTACTTCAGAATAGCGTTCAAGCCCATAGCAACACTGCTGAAAGACCAGACGACCGTAAATAAGGACGGCGAAGAAGTGAACCTCAAAGCCAAAGGGCGACATGACCCATGTGTGCTGCCACGCGCCGTACCGATAGTAGAAGCCATGGCTGCCATGACAATACTTGACCAATATTTGTTATCAAAAACAATAAAACTTTAAAATTTTGCAGAAAAGTGTAAAAAGGCGCATAATTATTTGGTTGTATAAAAAATATATCGTATATTTGCATCGACAATTCAGGGTTTGTGAAAATCTTGATTTCGTCTAATTAAGTCTAGTTTAGTTTTTGTGTTGGTTGAGAGCGGTCAATTGGCCGCTCTCTTTTTTTGCTGCACCGTAACATGCTAAAAACAAGCACTTTAGACAAAAATAAAGAGGCAGGACACAAAAAACTTTCTTATCATTTCGTTTTTGCATGACAATTGGCTATCTTTGTACGGAATAATTTTTTAGTATCATGACAAATGTGTAATCCCTAAATAATTCTATCTATGAAAAGAATTTTATTTTCTGCATTTTTGCTGTTTGTTGCGTTAATAGGCATTCAGGCGCAACTTTTATGGAAGATATCCGGCAACGGACTGAGCAAACCGTCGTACATAATAGGCACATACCATCTTGCACCGGCATCTTTTGCTGACAGCATACCGGGACTGAAAAATGCCCTAGACGCATCTGAACAGGTTTACGGAGAAATAATAATGTCGGAAATGACTGCTCCTGAAAACATGGCAAAATTACAGAGCGCCATGATGCTCCCGGACGGACAGACGATAGACAAGATGTTCACAGCCGAGGAAATGGCACGTATCAACGCCATGATGAAGGACATTATAGGCATAGACATGACCAACCCGATAGTGGCACAACAGTTCGGGAAAATGTCGCCACAGGCCCTTACAACACAGTTGACCGTACTGATGTATCTTAAAAAGAACCCGAAATTTAACCCGAACCAGACTTTTGACGAGTATTTTCAGAATAAGGCCAAGGAACAGGGTAAGACTGTTGGCGCGCTCGAGACAATAGACTTCCAGATGGAACTCTTGTACAAGGGACAGACGGAAGAGCGCCAGAAAGAACTGCTGCTGTGCCTTGCGGACAATAAGGATATGTATGAGATGATGACAGAAAACATCACCAAAGCCTTCTTTACACAAGACCTGAAGGCCATAAACGACGCTATGGAAGAAAAACTGAACAACAGCTGCGACTACACTCCACAGGAAAAGGACGCATTGATATATAACCGCAACGCCGACTGGATAAAGAAGATGCCGGAGATAATGAAGAAGAGAGCTACATTCTTTGCCGTAGGAGCCGGACATCTGACGGGAGAAAAAGGCGTGCTGGAACTGCTGAAGAAAGCCGGATATAAGGTTGAAAGCGTAAGACAGTAAGCTCAACAGTATCTGACAAATCATAACGCTACACGGCATAACAGAGACAAAAACGGGCAATGCCCTGCCATTTTACAGGCAAGAAAGCCTTATGACAATAGCGTTTTGCTACAAAATAATGCTCCGAATATGGGATAGCCTTTATTCGGAGCATTTTAATTTTTACAGAAATAAGCTTTACGACAAATCTAAGCAGGGAAACAGATAAAAATGACAATATTCTGCAATATTAATCGCCAACAAGCATTATGAATAAGATAATGCTACAAATCGGCCATAAGACCGCATATTGTTTTATCTATTTGACGTATTCCTGTTTTCAGCCCTCTTATATTTTCTATAGACGCCTTTTCGCCCGTTTTTCTTGACATAGTTCGTTACATCTGCCTAAAAAGCAAACGGCAAAGCGACGGATATTAAGCAGCTATCCAGCAAAATAATAATGCCCGGTTGGAGTTAAACGGCCTAAATTTATCACTAAACACTCTGTTGAGAAGGCGGAATGGAGCTAAATTAGTCGTCCCTTAAAAAGATTATTATCTACTAGTATTCAGTAATTTAATCAATAAAAGTCTTTGATAAATCTGCAAGTTTTCTTATCTTTGGGTTAAGAAACTTGCAGATTTTATGATTAAAAATACTAATAATAACCCTTCTTTATTCAGCAGCCTG
>NZ_HF986757.1:0-37360 GCF_000431195.1 Prevotella sp. CAG:255
AAGCATGCACCCGAAGAGGTGCTACTTTAAAACATGTTTTCTGAAAGAGTGCCTTTTTGTAAAAAGTATCACCACTTCGGGTGATTTTTCTCGTGCCTTTGCATCCGTGGGTGTGCCACCCACGGTTACGGAAGTGTAGCCCTTCGGGCATCTCTTAGCAAATGTGCCAGTTGATTTGTAAACCGACAGAACATTTGTCTTGCTGTTTTTTAAAACCGACGATTATCGGATTGCACAAAAAACTCTATGGTTTCCGGTCAGAAAACAGGCCGTTTATCACACAAAAGTGGCCGAGTTACGATGCAAAAACATATCACTAACAGTCTGAAACAAATACCAAGCCGGAGAGTTAACAATCATCAGCATTTCGATACAAATATATCAAATCAATAACATAAACAGCCGTAAAAGTTACGATTTTTACGGCTGCAAAACTACTCCTTCTCCAGAAGGAACATAAATGGTATAAAAAGGCGCTTTGCCCAGTCGGTCTCAGTATGAGCCATGCCTGCATAATAATTTGTTGTCCAATAAGGCACATGCCACCCTTTTCTGCGCAAGACATCGTCTATTTTCTGCTGATAAGGGGCATAATATGAGTCAAGAGTCTTGTCTCCATAATCTATGTATATCTTCGACCTGTTGGCCTCGGGCAGCTTTTCTTCAAGATATCTGCAAAATGCCGGAGCCGCAATCTCCGTATTACGGATGTTCATCAGCTTTGAGGTTACCATGAGCGTGTGCATCGAAAGACAAGCTGCACCGCCAAACACATCGGGGTATTCGCACAAGCCGTAGAGAGAAATCAGTCCGCCCATGCTTGACCCCATAAGAAAGGTGTGTTCACGGCCTTTATTTGTAGAGAAATTCTTGTCTATATATGGTTTCAGCTCATTTACGATGAACTTCAGATAGCTGTCTGCATTCATCCTCGAGGCGTCAAGTTCCTTGTCGAACTCACAAAATTCTGCTTCAGACATATAGTTAAGCGTCTTCTGCGGAAAATAATCGTGAAATCTGCTTTCAGCAATATTCCACACTCCTACAACTATGCAGTCTCGTATTTTGCCTTCAGCTATCAATGCCGAGACGTTCTCGTCAACCTTCCATTCCTGATGATTCCACGTTGTCTCCGCATCAAAAAGCATCTGCCCGTCGTGCATATACACAACATCGTATCTTTTCTGTGAAGAATAATTCTCAGGAACCCACACATAAACGTTTCTTGCCTGAATAAGTGAAGTGGGAAAATTCTTATACTCGTATAACTTTCCTCCGGAAACGCCGGCGTCGGCCACAACCATGCCATCGCCTGCCGCATTGGCGCACAGCATCTTTGTCAACAACAAAGCAATAAAAAGTTTTTTCATAATCTATATTTCATTCACTAAAAAACAATAGTTCCATGCAGACAATCGGATAAGGCAATAAAGCCATAGGGACATGAGTCCGACGCAACGAATTGCAAAATATACGATAACGAATCATCATGTTTTTCATCTGCGGCATCAAAGCGGCAGTATTATCATATAAGACATTTTAAGGGCAAGCCTCGCGAGCAAGGCCGCATCACTTCTTATTGCTGTATTTCTTTATGATACTGTATGCATTATACAGGCCTAATTCGCCCGCCTTGCTAAGGTCGCGTATGCCCTCTTCGGTTTTCTTCAAGTTAATGTTTGCAATGCCCCGGTTATAATATGCCTCAGCAAAATTGGGATCAAGCTCAATGGCCTTTGTATAGTCAGCAACAGCCTTAACATAGTCTTTACTTACAGCATGCAGATTGCCGCGGTCGTAATATACATAGGGATTGTGCGGGCTCAGGCTTATCGCCTTGTCGAGGTCGGCCATGGCATTCAGCGTCAGCAGTCCGACATCCTTACCTTGCGATGCCTCAAACTCGTTCATGCGGGCCTGACACACCGCACGCTGCCAATAAGCCATGGCAGATGTGCTGTCGGTACTGATATAAACAGTCAGGTCGCTTATAGCGTCGGCATAATTCTGCACCACGGTATTTGCCACGGCACGCTGAATAAGAAGTCCATTCTCCTTAGCAATGTTACGTGATGCGCCGATAGCCGCCGACAACGAGTCGATTACAGCAAACACGGCCTTATTCTCGTCTTCGGTAAGGGTCTTTACATCACAGCGTACATACAACTTGCGCAAAGGCTTCTGCCTGAGGTTGAACTGCTCCACATCGCGGTCGTATGCCTGATAAGACTTTACGCCGTTGTCATACTGGCTGAACGACAGCTGGAACATTGGCAGGAACACGGCGTCAATCTTACGGTTCTGCACACGTCCGCGGTATGACGAAGAGTATTCATGAGTGACGGCATTGTCGTCTGCCACTACAAGCTGGTTATACTTGTCGAAATCAATCTCGCTCTTCTTGCGCACCTCGTGCTTTTTCTTCTTGCTCCAGCGCGGCTGAACACCATAATGCTTGTTCATCTGCGCCTTGAATATGCGGAACTCGTCAAGTTCGGCCTTGGCCGTCATACCAAGTTTACGGTAGCATCTTGCACGGCTGTTAAGACCAACCCAGAAATTAGGATACTGGTTGATGATAGTGGTATAGTCGCGTATGGCTCCCCGTATGTTTCCGGTGCGCTCGAGCAGTATGGCGCGGTTGTAAATGGCCATCACATTGTTGGGCTCCATGCTTATAACATAGTCGAAGTCTTCAATGGCCCTGTTGTCATCACCTACCATCACACGCAGCTGGCCACGGTTGTAATGGGCAAGAAAGTTGTTGGGATCAATCTCTATGGCCTTGTCGTAGTCGGCCATGGCACCTCGCAGATTATTATAGTTATAACGGGCCAAGGCACGGTTAACATAATTGTTGGCCGTATTGGGCTTAAGATGTATGGCCTTGGACAGCTGTGCGTCGGCGTCTTTCCATTTCTGCTGCGAAAGACTTATCATGGCACGCATTGTCCATGCGTCGCCGTCGTAAGGGTCAAGTTCAAGACTCTTGTCAAGATATTTGGCACAGCCCACGGTGTCTTTCTGCTGGAGGCAGACCTCGGCCTTAAGTGAATACGTCTTCGAATAATTCTTCCACATATTCATCATCGAGTCGAGATCGGCGTTGGCCTTGTCGTAGTCCTTCTCCTCTATCCTGCACAACACACGATTATACCACAGATTCTTGCTGTAAGGATTAAATTCGAGCGTCTTGTCATAGTCGGATATTGCCTCGCTAAACCTGTTTTGCTTGATAAAGCACAAGCCTCTGAGTTCATAGATGTCAGACACATAAGGATTTATCCTGATGGCCTCAGTACAGTCTTTTTCCGCACCGACATAGTCATCAAGATAAAACTTTGCCACAGCCCTGAAAAACCACGGTTCATAAAGATAAGGCTTAGAAAGGATGGCCTGATTAAAGTATTGTATGGAGAGAACGTAATCCTCGTAATAAAGCGCGCTCCTGCCGACATCAATGAGCCGGTCGGTACGAAACTGTGCCGACGCTCCTACAGATGCCAATAATAGCAGCAGCGATATTACGAACTTACGCATAACAACCTCTCAGAATAAACTACAAATACCTACAAGCCAAAAAATCAGACGAAAAGCCGGAAGGGCTTATCGTCTGGCAACCTTAGTGCGATAGCTGCAGCGGAAACGTCCCTGCAGAATAGCCTTCAGCTTGCTCTTTATCAGCTGACGGCGCAAAGGCGACACACGGTCGATAAACATCTTTGCGTCGAGATGATCAAACTCGTGCTGCATAACACGGGCAAGATAACCCTCAACCCACTCGTCGTGCTCATTGAAATCGGCATCCATATACTTAACATGTATGCGTGTTGCACGCTTTACGCTCTCATGGATGCCAGGGATTGAGAGGCAGCCCTCTTCCATTGAAACGACCTCGCTGTCGTCAACCTCAACAATATGGGGGTTGATGTAAGCACGGCGGAAGTCCTCGTATTCAGGATATTCTTCCGACAAGACGTCAAGGTCGATAACAGCCAGACGTATATTAAGTCCCACCTGAGGAGCAGCCAGTCCGACACCGTCTGACTCGGTAAGCGTCTCGAACATATTGTCTATGAGCTCCTTCAAGCCCGGATAATCAGCATTAATATCCTGTGACTCCTTACGCAGCACAGGATGTCCGTAAATATATATAGGTAATATCATTATCTTCTTCTAACAGATTCTAAATAGCTTTGCAATATTATCGTGGCACTTATCTCATCGACAAGCGCCTTGTTCTGCCGTGCTTTTTTATGCAGACCGCCGTCAATCATCGCCCTGTGAGCCAGCACGGAAGTAAAACGTTCATCATAAAATTCAATCGGGATTTCAGGATAAGCCTTGCGCCAGCGGTTTACAAACTGTACCACTCTTGCCATATTCTCACTTGGCCTTCCGTCCGGTTGTTTAGGCTCACCTATTACAATCCGCTCAACGGGTTCTTTTTTAATATAATCCGTCAAAAAGCTGAACAGTTCAGACGTGGCAACTGTTACCAGTCCGCCTGCTATAATCTGAGCCGGATCGGTAACAGCCAGTCCTGTCCGTTTCTTGCCGTAATCAATCGACAGTATACGGGCCACAATTATTTCTGATTAAACAGTAACCATGCGTCAGGATACTCAGAACGCAATTCGTTACGGCTACGCACAGCGTCGGTCTTGATGTCGAACGTACCGGCAACGACACGATACATCTGATTTGAAGAATTGTATGCGATCTGTGCATCATAGCCACGGCTCTTCAGCGTGCTCTGCAATCCTTCAGCGTTAGCCTGTACAGAGAAAGAACCTACAACGACGCTGAAGTTTTTAAGTCCTGCACCGCTGACAACAGACAGGCTCTCCTGACGTACAGGCACATTGTCTACATTGTCAACAACAACCGTTTCTGTTGCAGGCTTCTCAACAACCGGAGTAACAACAGCTATCTCCTCGCTGCCTTGATTCTGAACTGCAGTCTGCTCTTCCTGAGCCTTAGCTTTCTCATAAGCTTTTCTGTAAGCGCTCTCTGATGATTTACAACCAGTGAATGCCAACGCCACACAAAGGCCGGCGCACAATACAGTGTACTTTTTCATAATTTCCCTTATCTTATTATTTAGAAATTAAACATATTTTCTACGTAATATTGTGCGAAATTACACAAAAACAGCCAAAAACTCTGACAAACCGCACATAAAGTTTGTTAAATAAAAGAAATACGCCCTTTCAGACAAAAAAAACCGGTAAAAACGTTGGTATTTAAGAAATAATCATTAAATTTGCTTACGAACAAAATCAAAGCACCAACGGCAGAAAAGCCTAAACAAAGACGACTGCCCACATGCCGAGAGAAATAAAATTATTATTCACATAATTAAAAATCAAAATTTATGAAAACACTAGGTTACATCGGCGCATTCTTAGGAGGCGCAATCGCCGGAGCTGCAGTAGGTCTGCTTCTGGCACCCGAAAGAGGAAAAGACACTCGCGAGAAAATAACTGACGCAATTGACGATTTCTGCCAAAAGCACAATATCAAGCTGAGCCGCAAAGAAATGAGCGACCTCGCATCAGATATTAAAGACGCAGCTGAGGCTGAAGAAGTTTAACAAACAGCTGACAAATGTTCTCAAGCGATAAAAACATTGAAACAATAGGCCAACTGGTAGAGTTGGTGAAACATCGTATCGGGCTTCAGGGTGAATACCTGAAGCTCGAAATTACAGAAAAGACAGTGAGGCTGATTACTGCCATACTGCTCTTTACGCTGTTTTCGCTGATACTCATCGCAATACTCATATATGTGTCGTTTGCCATCGTATTTGCAATGGCGCCGTCTATGGGTTTCCCTGCCGCATTCGGAATAATGGCATCGTTCTACATATTAATCTTTGTATTGCTGACAATTTTCAGAAAAAGCCTAATAGAGAAACCGCTCGTAAGATTCATAACCAGTCTGTTAACAGAATAAGCACATGGACAACGCCACAAAACCACAGACATACAACAGCATAAGCGAAATAAGAGAACGCAAAGAGGCCATTCTTGCTGAAATGAGAAAAGACAATGCCGACATTGGCAAAAAATGGAAAAGCTTGTTTCAGAAATCACCAGAAAGAAAGAAGGGCATCACCGTGGCGTCTGTAATAAGCACAGGGACGGGTCTTATCGACGGTTTCTTGTTCGTATGGAAGATATACCGCAAATTCAAGAAACGGTAACATATCTGGCAGTATCATTTTCACACAACGGCCATCCTGCATATCTGTTTTGTACAGAATATGCAGCATGCGTGCAAACCGTTTTCATGCAAGCACCGGCACAAAAACCAAGGATTTAAGTATGTATTTACATACGACACCAGATATTAAGCCACAACCGGCCATTATGCCATATACGGCTTAATCACGCAAGCAAGCCGACATCTTCTGCCGTCTTTTTGTTTTCTATTGTGTCTTTTTCCGTTTTTTCCTGATGCCACCCACTACTCCTGCAAAAAATCTAATGAAAATCAGCTCAATATAAAACAAAATTAAGACCGAATCCTAAACCGATTTGGGTCCAAAAAGGAAAGACACAATACGCAAACAATAAATCCATGCAGAAATCATACTCATGACAACGCCATGACAACGTCCGGCTAACCATCAAAATATTTAAGTTTCGTCTGACTGCATACACAAAGAAAAGAACATTGAACATAAAAAATTTAAGCCAGCACCGGCCTGCTTATAACACGCAAAAAGCACGCCTCTACTGACTTAAACCCGTGTCCCTAAAACTTACGGACACAAAAAAAGGAGTACCGCTGTACTCCAACCTTGTTAACCTTAAATCTAATACTATGAAAAACACGATGCAAAGGTATGCATTAAATCCCATACTTCCAAATATCAGTGTAAAAAATACATCCTATTTATACACTTTTAACACTTTAAGCTCATTTTAGGGGCTAAATCTCAATAATCTGACCATCGTAAGCCAAATTTATATCTTCAGGCAATATGCCGTTAGTCTCACTATGCAGGCCGATATCATGCCCCATATGCGTAAAATATGTATGTTCAGCACCTACCCTTCTTGCAAAGGCAATTGCGTCTGCAACAGTCTGATGGGAATGATGTTCGGGGGCAAAGCGCAGCGCATTGACAACAAGCGTCTTTATCCCGCTGAAATAAGAAAATTCGCTCTCGCTGATTGTCTTCATGTCTGTTATGTAAAGCAGGCGGCCTATTCTGTATCCAAGAATTGGCATCTTGTCGTGCATCACCTTTACAGGCATAATATCAAAATCTCCAATGCGCAATGACTCATGGGGCTCTATTGTGTTGAGATTAATCTTCGGCACACCAGGATATTTGTTTTCATCAAAACAATAAGGCATTGTATGCATCAGTCCGTCGGCGGTATGCTTATCGGAATAGACATTAACCTCTCCGAACTGGCAGAACGGGCGGAGATCATCTAATCCGCCAACATGGTCATAATGAATATGGGTCAGCAATACGGCATCAATCTTTCTGAACTCAAGTCCAAGCATCTGCTCCCTGAAGTCAGGGCCACAGTCGATAACAACTCTTGTATTGTCCGTTTCAATCATGGCAGACGCCCTCAGGCGCTTGTCATGCGGATCATTACTCGTACAGACCTTGCACTTGCAGCCTATAGTCGGCACTCCAACCGAAGTACCCGTTCCAAGAAAAGTGAGTTTCATTGTCAGATTATATTCACTTCTGGAACAATATCAATGCCAAACTTGTCCTTCACGTCACGCTTTATGGCATCACAGAGTGCAACAATATC
This sequence comes from Prevotella sp. CAG:255, assembly GCF_000431195.1. Taxonomy (NCBI): domain Bacteria; kingdom Pseudomonadati; phylum Bacteroidota; class Bacteroidia; order Bacteroidales; family Prevotellaceae; genus Prevotella; species Prevotella sp. CAG:255. The sequence continues at coordinate 7,791 of NZ_HF986757.1, forward strand.
CTTACCCTCGGCACCGCCTCTGTTGACAAGCACCAGCGCCTGACGCGAATGAACGCCCGCCTTACCGAGAGACTTGCCCTTCCAGCCGCATTGGTCAATCATCCATCCGGCAGGAATTTTCTCATTATTATCATCAACGCTATAATGAGGCACATTGCCTAACCTGGCCACAAGTTCCTCATATTTTGCTTTCGGTACAACAGGATTCATAAAGAAGCTTCCGGCATTGCCTTCAATCTTCGGATCAGGAAGTTTCTCGTTACGTATGTCAATTATCACGTTGCGGAGCTGCTCTGCCGTAGGAACCTTTATGTTGCGCTTCTCGAGTTCAGCCCTTATATTGCCATAATCAAGGCATGGACAGAACACTTCTGAAAGTTTGTAGGTTACATATGTTATCACGAAGCGGGTGCGCCACTCGCCCTTGAACTTGCTCTTGCGGTAAGCATATTCACATTCTTCGTTTGTAAACTCACACATCTTTCCGGTCTGCAGGTCCACGGCCTCAACCTTCAAAATTATGTCCTTAGCCTCAGCTCCATAAGCGCCTATGTTCTGCACGGCAGACGCGCCTACATCACCGGGAATAAGCGAAAGATTCTCTGCTCCGTACATACGGTTGGACACGCAAAGGCTCACTATGTCGTCCCACACCTCTCCGCTGCCGCAACGCAACATTATGCCTTCGTCCGTCTGGACGGCGACATGGCCCTTTATAGCCGAATGCAGCACTGTGCCTTCATAATCGGCCGTAAATAACATATTGCTGCCGCCACCAAGCACCAGCAACGGCTTGTCAGCGTCTGTAAGCGAATTTACGATCTGCAACAATTCGTCTACACTCTCAAACTCTATAAAACGGCGACACTTTACATCTATACCGAATGTATTGTGCTCCTTGAGATTAAAATCGTAAAAATCTTTCACTTAAATCTTAATTTTAAAATCCTACAACAAAAATATCCGGCATGACAATACATGTCTTATTCAGACAGCTTTGTCAGTTTCCAGTTTCCTCCGATACGCTTGAACGTCAGCTGCATTTCCATACCATTGGCTATTCCGCGCATAACAAAAATCTTCTGGCGTCCCTCGGTATATTTCTGTCCATACATTATATTGTATATGAAGTCGGCAGGGAGTTCCGGCGCAAAGGCCGGCCATGTGCCCGGATCAATCTCGCCTGTCATTGTGCTGAAATCATCGTCAGGGTCAGGTCCGGTAAAAACAACAGGATTGTTCAGGCTCTCAACCTGGAAAGCAGAGTCGGTGACAAAACGCTGATAAAATGCGAGGAATGAGGCATTTGTGTTCTGATACATGGCGTTGGTCTGAATAGACTCAAGCATCCATTGGCCGTTTTGTCTTTCAAACATGTACTTTTTCACTTTTTTCCTTTTCAAGTACACTTTTTCTACCACGACATTGTTTATCGACGTATCTTTAACAACGTTCATCTGCCGCGTATTGTCGAAGATAAGCGTATAATAACCCTGATTCATGAAGAAATGCTCCATTTTCCATTTTGACTTCTGGATATAGGACACTTTCTTTCCGTCTACAACCTTCAATGGGAAAACAATACGCTTCATCTGCAACTTGCGGTTTGCCGCAAAGTTAAAAATAAAGTCGTCAAACAATTCGTCGGCGGCCTTAGGCATCTGCTGCTCAGAAATCAGCTGATCCATGGTGTCTACAGCCGTAGTGTCGGGAACAGAATCAACAACAAGTGTGTCTGCCGCAGGCTTCTTGTCCGTACATCCCGTTGTCCACATCATTGTAGAAACACAGAATGCACAAATTACAAAGACTGATACAACCCCTTTTTTCATAATTTTACTACTCCTTTCGTAAGTAACAATCTCTCAAAATTTGCGCAAAAGTACAACTTTATTTTGATTTATGACATTATTCAATGTAAAAATGTTACCTTTGCAGCAATATTTTAATACGCATATAAATTTATCGTTAACATGATACTCGACAAAATTGAGAAACTTCTTGAAGAAGTAAAAGGTCTTACGGTCTCTAATGCCGAAGAGATTGAGGCAATGAGACTGAAATACCTTAGCAAGAAAGGCGAAATTAATGCCCTTATGGCCGACTTCCGCAATGTGCCGGCAGAACAGAAAAAAGAGGTCGGAATAAAAATCAACGAACTTAAGCAAACTGCACTTGAGCGCATCAACTCGCTTAGAGAACAGTTTGAGACTGCCGAAGCTCAGGACGACGACCTCGACCTTACACGCACAGCTTATCCGATAGAGCTGGGCACACGCCACCCGCTCACCATCGTAAAGAATGAGATCATCAACATCTTCTCACGCATGGGCTTCACCCTTGCCGACGGTCCTGAAGTTGAAGACGACCTGCACGTGTTCACAAAGATGAACTTTGCCGCCGACCATCCGGCACGCGACATGCAGGACACATTCTTCGTAGAATCTAATCCGGATGACGTAACAAAGAACATTCTGCTCAGAAGCCATACCAGCTCTGTACAGGCACGCGTGATGGAGACAACACAGCCGCCTATCAGAATTATCTGTCCTGGACGCGTTTACCGCAATGAGGCAATCACTGCGCGCGCCCACTGCTTCTTCCACCAGATTGAAGGTCTTTACATAGACAAAAACGTATCGTTCACCGACCTTAAGCAAGTGCTGCTGACATTTGCACGCGAGCTGTTCGGTCCAGACACCAAAATACGCCTGCGCCCAAGCTACTTCCCGTTCACAGAGCCTAGTGCCGAGATGGACATATCATGTCACATATGCGGCGGCAAGGGATGCGGATTCTGCAAACACACAGGATGGGTGGAAATCCTTGGATGCGGAATGGTAGACCCCAACGTGCTTGAGCTGTGCGGCATAGACAGCAAAGTGTACAGCGGTTATGCCTTCGGACTCGGTGTGGAGCGCATAACCAACCTGAAATATCAGGTGTCAGACCTCCGCATGTTCTCTGAAAACGATGTAAGATTCTTAAGAGAATTTGAATCGGCCAACTGATAGAATATAACGACATTTCAAGGAGGTGAAAAGTAAAAACGACTTTCACCTCCTTCGTTTTTATCCCTTTATGCCTGTCTGGCAGATGCCATAAACCCTTAAATCAGTTATCAACATGAAAGAGCGCCTTTTCACACGCAGTTATATGTTCATCCTGGCAGCCAACTTCCTTCTGTTCTTCGGCTTCTGGCTGCTAATACCTATTCTTCCGTTTTATCTCAAAGAAACATACAACTGCCCTGAAGCCATGCTTGGTGCCATACTGTGCTGCTACACGGTCAGCGGCCTGTGCGTCCGCCCGTTCTCGGGCTTTCTGATGGACAAGTTTCCGCGCAAGCCTATCTACATTCTCTGTTATTTTGTCTGCGCCTCAATATTCCTCGGCTACATGACGGCAGGAGTGCTTACATGGTTCATCGTGCTGCGCGCTCTCCACGGCATAGCCTTCAGCAGCGTAACCGTAGGAGGCAATACGCTCTGCGTTGACATAACGCCCAGCAGCAGGCGCGGCGAAGCCCTGGGGTATTATGGACTGACCAATAACACGGCAATGGCTCTTGGCCCTATGACCGGTCTATTCATGCACGACCACGTTAGCTATGAGGGCATCTTCATCACAGGCATGCTGTTCAGCTTAGTCGGACTGCTATGCGCAATATGCGTAAAGGCACGCACCCCGGAATCGATAAAAAACAGGCAACAGGAAAAACCACAGGCAGAAACAGCTACCACAAACAGCAAGCTCTCGCTCGACCGCTTTATCCTTATAAAAGGCATACCCGTAAGCATAGCCTTGCTGATGCTGTCGATACCTTATGGTGCCACAACCAACTTCGTTGCAATGTATGCCCGCGAAATTCATCTCGATGTGCCTTCGGGTTTCTTCTTTACACTCATGGCCGTAGGCATGGGAGCATCGCGCCTTGTTGCAGGCAAGAAAGTTGACCAAGGCTATATCACACAGTGCATACACGTGGGGCTCTACCCTGTCATCCTTGCCTTCTTCATGCTAAGCATGTGCCGCTTCATTGCTCCAGAGAGCATGAACGCAGCCGAATGGATTTTCTTTGCCGTGCCGCTGCTTCTCGGCATAGGGTTCGGCATTATCTTCCCGGCAATGAACACGCTCTACATCAACCTTGCACCCAACAACCAGCGCGCCACGGCCACAAGCACTTATCTTACGGCATGGGACGTAGGCATTGGTATCGGTATATTAAGCAGTGGAGTAATAGCCCAGCACTTCACATTTTATATGGTATATCTTATAGGTTCTGTTCTCTGCACTGTCTCACTGATATTCTTTGTATGCAAAGTTACTCCACATTACAACAAAAATAAGCTGAGATAACACTGATTTTACGCTTTCATCAGAAAGCTGTATAAATGAAGGAAAAAAACGTAAAAAAGCGCATTTAAAGTATATTCATTTTTATATTGCAAAGAGATAGTTTCTGCAATGTAAAAGACAATAATAATGCAGTATATAAAAAGACAAAGGGATTAAAGTCATCACAAAAGGAATGGCTTTAACCCCTACTATTATCAAAAGCTCTTTTAACAGGGAAAAATGCCGAAAGGGCTATCTGTATACAAAATAGCTGCAGTTTTTTCCTTGCGCATATTTCTCGAACAGTCTTACAAGAAATTCGGCGTTGGCCCTTACATTATCTTCATTACCGTCGTATCCGTTGATAAGCACCAGCACATTTTTAGTGGACATCTCCATCTTTGTGCGCTCGTTGTCGCTTGTAGGAGTGCCCACACCTCCTGCGGCATCACGATACACGGGCAGTCCGGCTATGTTGAGCATTCCGCGGCCTATACCCTCATAAGGTTCGCCTTCACGCCCGACACCGAGCGTGAGCGTGTCGCCGACAAACTTGTCTGCGTCAAAGCCACCGATGCTGTAGCCATAGGCAATGCTTGCAAGATTTACAAGGTCTACCAACGTGTCAATCTGATATAGAGCCTTGCCCTGAAGCATTCGCCTTATCAGAGCCTCTGAAGCCGGACGATAGCGGCTGGGATCCTTGCCGCAGGCACGATACACGCGGCGTGTGGCCTCAATTCCGGATATATGCTTTATTGTCTCCGTGGTGTATCCGGCACGATACTTTGCCCCCCACTCTTCTATTTCTTTCCAAAGGTCCTCGTTATATTTCGTGTTTACGACCTCTGCGCTAACTGCCGCACCTACAAAGCCTGGGCAGACGCTCTCTATCTCTTCTGAAACCAATACTTTCATCTTCAGTTATTTTTATACTTCAGTCAATTGTCAAACTTAATTATCGCTATGCTTTAATCCTGTCAGGAATGCCCCAGTCAAGACGTTATGACAACATTTTAACCGCGCACAACCTTTCATCATCGCTAAACGTGGCACATCCTTACAGACAAAGAACAAGTAACTAAGTCCATTATTCTATCATCTTAAGGAACGTCTCTTCGTCCACAATCTGTATGCCAAGCTTTTCGGCTTTCTGCAGTTTTGCCGGTCCCATGTTCTCGCCTGCCAATATAAACGATGTCTTGCCGCTTATGCTGCCTACATTTTTACCACCGTTCTGCTCTATCATCTGTTTATATTCGTCGCGGCTATGATGTGCAAACACGCCACTTATAACAATGCTTTTTCCGGCCAATTTGTCGGTAGCCGACGACATCTGCTCTTCGCTCAGCGCCATCTGCAGCCCGTATCCGCGCAAGCGCTCTACTATCTGCATCGTTACTGGGTTTCTGAAATAGGTCATAACGCTCTTGGCTATAACCTCGCCTACACCCTCCACCTCCAAAAGGTCTTGAAGGCTTGCCGCGGCAAGGGCATCTATAGTCTTGAAATGGCGGGCAAGCAGGCGTGCCGTTGTCTCGCCTACAAATCTTATTCCGAGCGCAAAGACCACACGTTCAAACGGCACTTGCTTAGATGCCTCAATGCCGTTTACAATCTTCTCGGCCGACTTCTGACGGCTGCCGTCGCCGTTTATCTGCTGCACTTCAATGTCATACAGGTCGGCAACATTACGAACAAGTCCGTGTCTATAGAAATCGTCAACGGTCTCAGGTCCAATACTGTCTATGTTCATTGCCTTGCGCGAGATGAAATGCTCAATGCGCCCCTTTATCTGAGGAGGGCATCCGGCATCATTAGGACAATAATATGCGGCTTCGCCCTCATACCTTACCAACTTGGCTCCACACTCAGGACAGTGGGTTACAAATGTCACTGGCTGGGCTATAATCGGGCGCTGCTCAATGTCAACACCGACAATCTTAGGAATAATCTCGCCACCTTTTTCAACATACACATAATCACCTATATGCAGGTCAAGGCTGCGTATAAAGTCTTCGTTGTTGAGCGTAGCACGCCTTACGGTTGTTCCGGCCAGTTGAACAGGCTCCATATTGGCTACAGGAGTAACAGCTCCGGTACGCCCCACCTGAAATGTCACTTCATTAAGACGTGTACAGGCTCTTTCTGCCTTAAATTTATAGGCTATGGCCCAGCGCGGATTCTTAGCAGTATAGCCAAGAGCTCTCTGTTGTCTGAGTGAGTTCACCTTCAGCACAATGCCGTCTGTTGCCACAGGCAGGTTTTTACGCTCTGTATCCCAATAGTCAATAAAGTCATAAATCTCCTGCAGCGTCTTCACCTTACGCATTCCTTCACTTATCTTAAAGCCCCACTCACGTGCCTTTTCAAGATTCTCATAATGGCCGTCGCCGGGCAGTTCGTCGCCAAGCAGATAATAGAGGTATGCATCTAGGTTGCGACTCGCCACCAAAGCAGAGTTCTGACTCTTAAGCGTTCCGCTTGCCGCATTACGCGGATTGGCAAACAGAGGTTCTTCGGCAGCCTCACGTTCCTGATTAAGTCTTTCAAACACGTTCCAAGGCATAAGAATTTCGCCCCTTATCTCAAACTCCTTAGGCCAGTCGCCATCTTTCAACACCAGCGGTATCGACCTTATCGTCTTTACGTTGGCTGTCACATCGTCGCCATGAACGCCGTCGCCACGCGTCACTCCTCTAACCAGTTTGCCGTCTTCATAGGTAAGAGATATAGACAAACCGTCATATTTCAGTTCACAGCATATTTCAAAGTCTTCATCGTTAAGCCCTTTCTTAACGCTGTTATAGAAGTCGGCCACTTCCTCCTGGCTGTATGTGTTAGCCAGCGACAGCATTGGATATTTATGCGTAACCTGCGTAAACTCCTGATTAATGTCGCTGCCCACCCGTTGTGTAGGCGAATTGGGGTCGAACATGTCCTCATGACGTGCCTCCAGTTCCTGCAGTTCCTTCATCATGAAGTCAAACTCCTGGTCGCTTATTTCAGGTTGGTTAAGCACATAATACTTATAATTATGTTCGTGCAGTTCCTTTCTGAGCTGCAATATTCTCTGTCTTTCGTCTGTCATAAACTTAAATATATTCTAAAAACAATGCAACGCAAACCGACAACAGCCATTATCGTGCTTGCTTATATATAGCCGCATATATCTTATGCAAAGATGATGCAAGTGAGAGCAAAGGCACCATGCTCGCTTGGATGACTATGCCGAGCGCAGCTATATCTTATGCAAAGATAATGCAAATTTTCGCAAAACAGCAATGTAGTTTCTATCTAAAATAAATTAAATAATAAATCACCGCACAGCAATAACACAACAAATTTATATATAGAAGAAATAAATGTCATTAACAAAACGCCCATAAAAGTTATCAAGTACAAATAAATTTAATATCTTTGCAACAGCAAAGCATAGAATTGTTCAACAATATGAAATGGCAAGTATGCATATAGCAATGCCCAACGAATAGCAACCCGACAAACGCTATATCGTTTCTTTGACAGACTTATATTATAAGTTTGTCCATTATTATTTTATCATTATCCATAATTATAAATCTACAAGATGTTACGCTGCAGAAAACGGCATAACTTATTGTGTCATATTTGTTTGAACAAATGAATTATACATACAAAAAAATATGGCTCATCGCTTTCCCTGTGATGATGAGTATCTTTATCGAACAACTGATAAACATAACAGACGCTTTGTTCTTGGGACATGTAGGCGATGTGGAATTAGGTGCATCTGCACTTGCGGGAATATGGTTTCTGGCAATATATATGCTCGGTTTTGGGTTCAGTTTAGGCCTACAAGTAGTTATCGCCCGCCGTAATGGAGAACAACGGTATGCAGAAACAGGAAAGACATTATCGCAAGGGCTCTTTTTTCTGTCCGTTCTGGCAATCATCATTTATCTATCGTCAAAGATATTCTCTCCCGTTATATTGAAGAATCTGATTAGTTCGGATGACGTCTATAATGCAATTATGAGTTATCTTGACTGGCGTATTTTTGGATTGTTTTTCTCTTTTCCCTTTTTAGCCCTACGTTCATTTCTAGTAGGCATTACACAGACAAAGGCTCTGAATATTGCAGCTTTAACTGCTGTATTTATGAACATTCCTATGAACTGGCTCCTTATATTCAAATTTAACATGGGGATATCAGGAGCAGCTGCGGCATCGTCATTTTCAGAAATGTGTTCACTCATCGTATTGACTGCATATATATTACGGCATATTGACAAAAACATGTATGGCTTATGTTTTGCCTTTGATCTGAAAATACTGAAAGAAGTCTTTTTTGTTTCGATATGGAGTATGTTACAATATTTTACAAGCGTAGCCATTTGGTTTCTGTTCTTTCTGGCTATTGAACATTTAGGAGAAACAGAACTGGCCGTATCAAATATAATAAGAAGCATATCCGCACTATTTTCCGTTATTGTCAACGCATTAGCCGGCGTGACAAGTTCGCTTGTAAGTAACTTAATCGGTACCGGTGAAAAGAAGAATGTATTTCCTCTTTGTAACAGAATTATCCGTATTGGATATACAGCAGGCAGTCCACTGGTTATTCTTGCATTGCTCTTTCATCATTATATAATAATGGCTTACACGGACAATCAGGTAATCATGCAAGCTGCATTACAGCCATTCATTGTCATGCTGCTGAATTATTTCTTTGCATTACCCGGCTATGTATATCTGAACGCTGTTACAGGAACAGGAGCTACGCGTACGGTATTCGTATTTCAGATGACTACTACCGTCGTCTACCTGTTTTCATTATGGACATTAGGACATTGCTGTGTCCCGTTAGCTGCTTATTGGGCCGTGGAATATTTATTTGTAATATTACTCGGCACACAATCTGTCATTTATTTGAAATATAAACAATACTAAAAATTTAAAGTGATGATGAATAAGATATATCCTCACAAAGGTGACAAGCAAACCGTTTATCTGAACTCTGTTATTAAAGACCCGTCCATTATTGTCGGCGATTATACCATCTATAATGACTTTGTTTCCGACCCGATACATTTCGAGAAAAATAATGTACTATACCATTATCCGATTAATCGAGAGCGGCTTATAATCGGCAAATTCTGCTCCATTGCCTGTGGTACAAAATTCCTGTTCAACTGTGCTAACCATACGCTAAAATCTTTATCTACATATACATTCCCGTTGTTTTATGATGAATGGAACTTAGAAAAATCAGATGTGGCAAAAGCATGGGAGAACAAAGGTGATATCATTATAGGAAATGACGTATGGATTGGCTATGAAGCCGTCATCATGGCAGGCGTCAACATTGGCGACGGTGCAATTATCGCGGCTCATGCTGTCGTTACAAAAGATGTGGCTCCATATACAATAGTGGGCGGAGTTCCTGCCCGACCTATACGCAAACGGTTTGACGATGGAGTAATACAAAAACTTGAAACATTAAAATGGTGGGAATGGCCAATAAACAAGATTCGCCAATGTCTGCCACATATTATTAATGGAGATATTGACGAATTACTTAAATATCAAAAAAATGAATATTTTAAGAGATAAATAGTCACAATAACGCGACACCAGAAATTAATCACTGAAACATGGCTGAAAACTCATTGATTTTCATATAAAAACTCAATGAGTTTAAGGTCATATTTCAGTGGATTTTAAAATTTAATTTATCAGACCGATATTAAAATATAAAGCCCATTGAAAATAAAATAATTTCAATAATTTTGAATTCATCATGAATTGGTGTATCTTTGCATAAAATATTGCTGCGCAGGCTAAATAACAACATAAAGTTATTATTAGTTATGCTTTGGACTTGAAACATGCCGTAACTTTATATGACGAGAGAGAAATATATGTCTATGCAGAACTTTAAATAAAGACAAACACTACGCGAAAAAAACGCGAAACGAAATAATAAAAACAATCTAAAACAAAAGCAAAAACATGAAAAGTGATCCTAAAGAGTGCCTTTATTGCCAAAACAATGAGACACAGCACGAACTGATGATTGAAGTAGCCAAACTTAGTGTGTCGCGCCTCTTTATCTTTAAGGAGCAGACATATCACGGACGTTGTCTCGTGGCTTACAAAGACCATGTGGACGACCTCAACCTTTTGAGTGATGAGGACAGAAACGCTTTTATGGCAGACGTGGCAAAAGTGACAAGAGCCATGCAGAAGGTGTTCAATCCTGACAAAATAAACTATGGTGCATATTCAGACACGCTGTCGCACTTACACTTCCACCTGATTCCTAAATATGTAGGCGGACCTGACTTTGGCGGAGTGTTTCAGATGAATCCAAAGAAGGTTTATCTAACAGACGAAGAATATGCCGACATGGCTGAAAAGCTGAAAAAAGAGTTGTAATAAACATAACACAAATGCCGCCTGTAAGACAATAGAAAATAAAACCTACAGGCGGCATTTACAATATACAATTATACTGCAAGACACGTATTTGCACTACAGTATCAATTAAGCATCAAATACTTTTGGCTACAACGATAAAGTACCGACATTTAAAATTTCATTCATCTAAACATATCAGCGTTTATCGGCAACACCAAAATCGATCCATCTTTCCTGCGAATAGTTCTGCTTGATTATTTTCTTATAGTTAAAGAATGAATCTTTCACTACATTTAGAATACTATTCATATTCTTAACCTTAACAGAAAGTTCTTCCCGCAGCTTGTCGCACTCTGCATTTATTTCAACAAGCTTACAAAGTTCTACGTCCATTGCATTCAGTTCTGCTTCCGTTACGCCTCTATCAGACAATACATTGATGTTTCTACGAAAGCCGGTTATGAGCATTCGGCTCTTTTCTATTTGCTGCTCTATCGTTTTTGACATAATGATAAACAATTAGTTACATGATTAATAAATAATTAGATTCCTTGCAAATTTTCATCACAAAATTAATAAAAAAAGGCTTTCAGACGACATAACAGACATATGTCTTTTTAGAAATTTTAATCTTAAAGCCATTATAAGTTTACGGTTTTTCACTATACACAATATTATTTTTAACACAAAAAAATAACGTTACGAACTAAACCGACATCATTTTTCGCTTGCAGTTTTATATAAAAAATATAAAAATAAAGGCTAAAAATTGTGATATTGGCAGAAAATTAGATAATTTTGCAAATATGCGAATTGATATAATTACAGTTTTACCTGAGATGCTCGAGGGATTTGTAAGAGAATCCATATTGGCACGCGCGCAGAAGAAAGGACTGGCAGAGATACATCTGCACAACCTGCGCGACTACTCTACAGACAAATGGAAACGCGTGGACGACTATCCATACGGCGGATTTGCCGGAATGGTGATGCAGTGTGAGCCAATAGACCGGGCCATATCGGCCCTAAAGGCCGAAAGAGAATATGACGAGGTAATATTTACTTCGCCTGACGGTGAGCAGTTTGACCAGCATGTGGCCAACAACCTGTCGCTGAAGAAAAACCTGATAATTCTGTGCGGACACTATAAAGGCATTGACCAGAGAATACGCGACCACCTCATCACGCGCGAAATAAGCATAGGCGACTATGTGCTTACGGGCGGAGAGCTGGCGGCAGCGGTGATGGCTGATGCAATAGTAAGGCTTGTACCGGGAGTTATAAGCGACGACCAGAGCGCTCTGTCTGACTGCTTTCAGGACGACCTGCTGTCGGCACCTATATATACAAGACCGGCCGACTATAAAGGTTGGAAAGTGCCTGACATTCTGTTAAGCGGAAACGAGGCCAAGATAAAAGACTGGGAGATAGAGCAGAGCTACGAGCGGACAAAACGGCTGCGCCCCGACCTGCTGAAAGAATAATATTGGATACATTCGAGACATTGAATTAATGTCAAACACTCTGACGTGCAGAAGACAGGGCCTGAATAAACGAAAATACGGCCCGTGTCTGAAGCCGTAGACATAACAAATATAATTAACAAACAATTTTATTGAAACTATGGAAGACATCGTAAGATTACCACAGATGAGCTTCGGCGAATCTGTAAAAACAGTGTTAAGCAAACTGACCGACTTTAAGGGCCGTGCACGCCGTTCTGAATTATGGTGGTTTTGGCTTCTTTATGCCGTTGTAAGCGTTGTACTCAATCTGTCACTTGCAGGAATGCAAGTCGTAAGTTCTGTTGTGTCAATGCTCCTTCTGCTCTCTATCTGCTCCGTTACGGTGCGCCGCCTGCACGACCGCGGACACGGAGGCTGGTGGGTTGCAGCAAGCATCATAATAAATATATTGTACAATATATATATGTCGTCAACAGGATATCTCGAGGCCATGACTACGGTAAATCCTGACCCAAGCATTGCCGTAAAGATCATGAGCGACCCTATCGTCATGACTTCAATGCTGCTGCTCTTCTTCCTGAACATCAGCATCCTGGTGTTCTGCGTCATGGACGGCAAGCCTGAAGAGAATAAATATGGCCCGTCGCCTAAATATATTGTAAACAACGGCGACTTTCAGGAAATCAAATAAAAAGCAAACAGACAAAGAGTTGCAATAAAAGGATTTACAGCACGATGGCAGCTAAAAAACTTTAGCGGACAAGCTTGCCTAATTGTTGCATCACTCTTAACAGACAAGCATGACGACATTTTACGAAGAAATATCGTAAAAACTCATGCTGGAGTTTACAGACATACAATCATCCGTTTTTCAATATGCCTCCTTTCACAACGCAAAAGGAGGCATATTAGGTTATAAAAGACCATGTTTCGCGATGCAAAACATGGCCTTTTACAACACATTGACAATCAACAAGTTAGAGCAAATACATTTTTCCTGCCCTCGCCGATATTGACGCCGGCATAAATTCAAGAAATAAAACAGTATGCAGAAACAGACTACGCATTAATAAGTCTACTACATTTAGCCCCCCGCCCCTACAACATGCTGCCACATGACACCGGCTGGCTCAGCAATATCCCTGCTCACGGCAGAACTTCTCACCTAAGGCATAGCCTTCCTCATAAAGCCGTTCAAGTTTATCTACATCCTTCTCTATACGTCCGACCTCCATAGGGCGCTCTGGACGTATGCATAATATCTGTCCGGCACGCTCCATTTCCTCTATCATTTCAAGTTGGCGGTTGTAAGCCTCACAGCGATGGCTCAACACCACGCGCAGCCGTGGATAATTCTTATATACAAAACGCGGTATCTTATGGTCTTTCTCCTTGCTGCGAAAACCATAGTTGCGCGTAAGGACAACAACATTCTTGTGATGCCCCTGCTCCATGGCCCTCATTACAGGTATGCTGTCTACTATTCCTCCGTCGAGCATAGGTATGCCGTCAACATTTACAATCTTGCTGACATAAGGCAGACTGCTGCTTGCACGAACAATGTCAAGCAGGCGCTGGCGGTCGTGCTTCTCTGTAAGGTAGCATGCACGTCCGGTCAGGCAGTTGGTGGTAACCATCTCGAAGACGTCAGGATTATTGAAGAATGCTTCAAAATCATAAGGCAGCAACGTATTTGGGAAATCGTCATAAAGCAGTTTACGGTCGAAGATGCAACCCTGCGTAACCAGATGTCGCAGACCTATGTACTTATATTTTGAAAGATAGTCGATGTTGGAAATACGGGCGCGGCGTATCTGGCGGCTCATATACGACATGCCGTTACATGCTCCGGCCGAAACTGCAACAACGTAATGAAAATACATGTCATGCTTCATAAAGCCGTCCAGCACGCCACTGGTGAACACACCGCGCATGCCGCCGCCCTCAAGAACCAATCCTGTATTTCTGTCAATACGCATAACTCACTAAAAAACTTTGCAAAGTTAATGATTTTAGTTTTAACGGCATATATTTTAAAGTAATTTACAATATAAAAAATCAAAAAAACAAACATCTGTAACTTTTTTGCATGCATATTCAGCCCTGAGGATATCATTATAACATGTTTTACAGACCAACAAATTAAAATAAGTGACATTTTGTTATAAAAATAAATTGATTTTATTTTGTTCTGCACATGATTTGCATTATCTTTGCAATATTGAAGTTATATATCTGTGAAAAACGAGTTGAAAAAGCCTGACACACCATAAAAGTTACTGGAAAAACAACCACGCCACAGAGTGACGAAATTTAGTTTAACAAGCATTTATATACGAATATGTTCAGCAAGGAAACCTACGTAAGCCGCCGCGCCGAGTTGAGAAAGCTCGTAAAGAGTGGCATCGTGATTTTGTTCGGTAATAACGACTCACCTGTCAATTACCCTTCAAACAGCTACTATCCGTTCCGTCAGGACTCTTCGTTCCTTTATTATTTCGGACTTAACCGCGACGGGCTTGTAGGCGTGATTGACATTGACGAAGGCACCGAAACGCTCGTGGGCAACGACATCGACATTGAAGACATCGTATGGTTCGGCTCTGTAAACAGCGTGAAGGATATGGCTGAAAGCGTTGGCGTAGCCAATACTGCCCCGATGAAGTCGCTGCAGATTATATGCAACAACGCGCTGAAACAGAAAAGGCCAATACATTTCCTGCCGCCATACAGATATGACACCAAGCTGCAGATATTCGACCTGCTAGGCATTCATCCAAACCAGCAAAAAGAGGCTGCATCGCTCGAACTGATAAAAGCTGTGGTGAAGATGCGCTCTACGAAAGAGCCGCAGGAGATAGCCGAGATTGAAGACGCATGCTCTATTGGCTACAAGATGCATACAACAGCCATGAGGCTGACTAAACCCGGACTCACCGAGAAGGTTATCGGCGGACAGGTTGACGGAACGGCACACTCTTATGGAGCAATGGTAAGCTTCGCAACAATATTCACACAGCATGGAGAGATAATGCACGGCACACCGTCATGGGACGTTCTTGAGAGCGGCAGGCTGGCTTTGTGCGACTCTGGTGCAGAAAACCGCAACAACTACTGCTCAGACAACACCCGCACATATCCCGTAAACGGCAAGTTCACTCAGCGCCAGCGTGAAATATACAGCATCGTTGAGGCCTGCCACGACTATGTGCTCGATGTAGCCAAACCAGGTGTAAAATGGTATGACGTACATATGGCAGTATGCCGTCTGATGACCGACAAACTGAAAGAAATCGGCCTGATGAAGGGCGACACAGAAGAGGCTGTAAAAGCCGGAGCACATGCAATGTTCCTGCCTCACGGACTTGGCCACATGATGGGTATGGACGTACACGACATGGAAGGACTCGGACAGAACTATGTAGGCTTCGACGACGAGATACAGCCTTCAACACAATTTGGCACAAACTGCCTGCGCATGGGACGCCGCCTCGAAAAAGGCTTTGTTGTCACAGACGAACCGGGCATTTATTTCATACCTGCACTCATAGACGACTGGAAGTCGCAAGGACTGCACAAAGACTTCATCAACTATGAGATGCTCGAAACCTACAAGGATTTCGGCGGCATACGTATTGAAGATGACCTGCTGATAACTGACGACGGATGCAGATTCCTCGGCACGGAGCGCATACCTTATCATCCGGACGACGTTGAAGAATTCATGAGAAACAACTAAAACCCAAAACAATACTTATAGAAAAATGAAAAAGTTAATTGCAATGGCTCTGTTGGCTTGTATAGCAACAGGCATGAACGCGCAGGACAAGAAAGGAACTGCGGAAAAGAACAAACCTGTGTTCACAACCATTAAGGAGAACAAGATCACAAGTATCAAAGACCAGAACCGCAGCGGTACCTGCTGGGCTTACTCTACACTGAGTTTCTTTGAGAACGAAATTCTGAAAAAGACAGGCAAGACTTACGACCTCTGCGAAATGTTCGTAGCCAACAAGGACTACATGGAGCGTGCCATCCTTACAGTAAGAATGCACGGCGACAGCCAGTTCTCACAGGGCGGAAGCTCTGAGGACGTGCTCTATATCCTTAAGAACCACGGTATCTGCCCTGAAACAGCCATGCCGGCACCCGGCACTCTGACAGGCGACTCTCTGGCTAACTTCGAAGAGTTCTTCGGTGTTATGGAGCCGTATGTTGCAGCTGTATCAAAGAGCAAGGCAAAGAAGATTTCTAAGCAGTGGCAGAAAGGTCTGCAGGGTATCATCGACTCATACTTAGGAGAATGCCCGAAGGAGTTTGTTTATGAAGGCAAGAAGTATACTCCGCAGACATTCGCAGCAAGCCTCGGCCTCAACTTTGACGACTATGTTTCAATAACAAGCTACACACATCACCCGTTCTACACACAGTTCCCTGTAGAAGTTCAGGACAACTGGCGCTGGGCAACATCATACAATGTTCCTATGGACGAGATGATGAAGATTATTGACAATGCCATCAACGAAGGCTACACCGTAGCATGGGGCGGCGACGTTACAGAAGACGGATTCACACGCATGGGTCTCGGTATCGCATACGACGTAAAGAAAGTACGCAGCATGGCCGGAACAGACGCAGACAGATGGTTCAAGCTTTCTTCTACAGAAAAGAAGAGCAAGCTCGATTCTCTCGGAGTTGACGCTCCTGAAATCGTTCCTACACAGGAAATGCGCCAGGAAGCTTTCGACAACTGGGAGACAACTGACGACCACGGAATGGTAATCTTCGGTATCGCTAAAGACAAGAACGGACGCGAATACTATATGGTTAAGAACTCTTGGGGCGAGTATGGCGACTACAAAGGAATTTGGTACATGTCAAAGAACTATGTTGCATACAAGACTATGAGCTTCATGGTTAACAAGAACGCCATACCTAAGGATATCCGTAAAAAGCTCGGCTTAAACTAACATACAGACAACTGCAGGACTGACCGGAAACATAACATTGCAGACAGACAACCCAAGGTTGCTGTATAAAAGACATAAAGGCCTTCGAACGTCAGCAAAAAGCTGCATGAGACGGGCACCAAAAACCGGCAGGACAAACAAAAGCAGTTACAATGTAGCTTAAGAACAAAAGCGGTGATTTCTGAACTTTTCTGTCAGAAATCACCGTTTTCTTGTTTTTTATTTGTAACTTTACACGCCATTTTATACAAATTGACAATGGCAACCGGGAAAGAGAAATAAAAAACAATATAAATGCACTTCAAATGGAACTACGAATCACCAACATCAGAACAGAAAAAGGCAGCTGAAGAGCTGGGAGCAAAACTGGGCATAAGCCCCGTTATGGCCGGAATACTAATACGGCGAAACATTACCACCGAATCTGCTGCTAAACGTTTCTTCCGTCCTCAGCTCAACGACCTGATAAATCCGTTCCTTATGAAGGATATGGACGTGGCCGTTGACAGACTGAACGATGCCATGGGACGAAAAGAGCGCATTATGGTGTATGGTGACTACGATGTTGACGGATGCACTGCCGTCGCACTCGTGTATAAATTCTTACAGCAATTCTACTCTAACATAGATTACTACATACCCGACCGCTACGATGAAGGATATGGAGTGAGCTATAAGGGTATTGACTATGCCCATGAAACTGGCGTCAAACTGATAATAATCCTCGATTGCGGCATAAAGGCCATAAGCGAAATAGAATATGCCAAGAGCCTTGGCATCGACTTCATTATATGTGACCATCACGTGCCCGACGAGATTATGCCTCCGGCTGTAGCAATACTTAACCCCAAACGCCCTGACGACTCTTACCCGTTCAAGCACTTGTGCGGATGCGGTGTAGGCTTCAAGTTTATGCAGGCTTTCGCCAAGAACAACGGCATACCATTCTCACGTTTAGTGCCCCTGCTCGACTTTTGCGCAGTAAGTATAGCTGCAGACATTGTGCCCGTAGTGGAAGAAAACAGAATATTGGCATACCACGGTCTTAAACAGCTCAACCAGAATCCGAACATCGGACTAAAAGCCATCATTGATATCTGCGGACTGAACGGACGCACGATAACAATGAGCGACATAGTGTTCAAAATCGGACCACGCATCAACGCATCAGGACGCATGGAGAACGGACGCGAGAGCGTGGACCTGCTTGTTGAAAAAGACCTTGGCAGCGCACTTAAAGAGGCAAAGCATATAAACGAATACAACGAGCAGCGCAAGGACATTGACAAGCAAATGACAGAAGAGGCCAACCAGATTGTGGCAAAAATAGAGAGTCAGAACAGACGCTCAAGCATTGTGCTGTATGACGAAAACTGGAAGAAAGGCATAATTGGCATAGTGGCATCAAGGCTGACAGAAATCTATTTTCGTCCAACAATAGTAATGACACGTGAAGACGACCTGGCCACAGGTTCGGCAAGGAGCGTTACGGGCTTCGACGTTTATTCTGCCATAAAAAGCTGCCGCGACCTGCTGATAAACTTTGGCGGGCACACTTACGCTGCCGGTCTGACATTGAAATGGAAAGATGTGCCAGAATTCATGAAACGTTTTCAGAAATATGTTGACGAGCACATACAACCCGAACAGACAGAAGCCATACTCAACATTGACGCCGTAATCGACTTCAAAGATATAACGCGCAAGCTGCATTCTGAAATCAAGAAGCTAAGTCCGTTTGGTCCACAAAATCCCAAACCCCTGTTCTGCACTACAGACGTTTACGACTTTGGCACAAGCAAGGTGGTAGGAAGAGAACAGGAACACATAAAACTCGAACTTGTAGACTCAAAATCAAACAACGTGATGAACGGCATTGCTTTCGGGCAAAGCGGATCGGCACGATATATAAAATCAAAACGCAGCTTTGACATTGCATACACCATTGAAGACAATGTTTTTAAACACAATGGTATCCAGCTGCAAATAGAGGACATACGTCCTGCAGAAGACGAAGAAGAAACAAACTAACAATACTTTTATCTGTCCACGGAAACGCTTGCATATTTCGTGGACAGACAAAATAAATCATATACACAAACAATGGTGACGGCTGACGACAAATACAGAAAGATACTTCGCGACAACTGGGGGTATGACGACTTTAGGGGCATTCAGCGAGAGATTATCGACAGTATCTGCGCCGGACGTGACACACTTGGCCTGATGCCGACGGGCGGAGGCAAATCAATTACTTTTCAGGTGCCGGCTCTCTCCATGAAAGGGGTATGCATCGTCATCACGCCCTTGATTGCGCTGATGAAAGACCAGGTAGTAAACCTTAGGCACAAAGGCATCAAGGCGGCAGCTGTTTATTCGGGCATGATGCATGCCGATATTATAACTACACTTGAAAATGCCATATTCGGTGGAGTAAAAATTCTGTATGTATCACCTGAACGCCTGTCTTCTGAACTATTCCAGAAGAAGATGAGCCATATGAACGTAAGCTTCATAACAGTTGACGAAGCCCACTGCATAAGTCAGTGGGGCTATGACTTCAGGCCGTCTTACCTCAAGATATCAGACATAAGAAAACTAAAGCCAGACGCACCAATACTGGCCCTGACAGCAACAGCAACACCAAAGGTTGTAAACGACATTCAAGACAAACTCGGCTTCAAAGAAAAGAATGTGTTCAAGATGAGTTTTGAACGCAAAAACCTTGCATATATCGTAAGAAAGGCCGATGACAAGTTTGAAGAGATGCTCCACATTCTCAATAGTGTAAGCGGCTCAGCCATTGTTTACGTAAGAAGCCGTAAACGTTCAAAAGAAATTGCAGCCGAGCTATGCAAACGCAAGATAAGCGCAACCTACTATAATGCCGGACTGGAAAGTGCCGCAAGAGACGAACGCCAGAAGGAATGGCATGAGGGCAAGGCACGCGTTATGGTTGCCACAAATGCCTTCGGAATGGGCATCGACAAACCTGACGTAAGACTCGTTATACATCACGACTGCCCTGATTCTCCAGAAGCATATTTTCAGGAAGCAGGAAGAGCCGGACGCGACGGAAAGAAAGCCTATGCCGTACTGCTTTATAACGGCAGCGACAAAGGCAAACTGAGAAGAAGAATAGAAGAGACTTTCCCTGACAAAGACTATATACGCCTTGTGTATGAACATCTTGCCTACTTTTATCAAATAGGCATGGGGAGCGGACAAGGATGCAGATTCGAATTCAACATCGACCGCTTCTGTGTTGCCTTTAAGCATTTTCCCATCCAAGCCGGATCGGCACTAAAGATTCTTTCCAGAGCCGGATATATCGACTATGACGAAGAATCAGACAATAAGGCTCAGATAAGAATGCTTTTAGGCCGCAACGAACTGAATATGCTCGACAGCCTCAACGAAAGGGAGAATGCTGTGATAACGGCACTGCTAAGGTGCTACGGAGGATTATTTTCCGACTTCTGCTACATTGACGAAAGTCTTGTGGCACAGCAAGCCGGACTAACCGTGCCTGAAACATACATGATTCTGAAAGACATGACTGCACGCCGTATTCTTCATTTCATACCAAGGAAAAAAATTCCACACATAACGTACACTCAGCGACGCGAAGAAATGGAGCGTCTGGTGCTGAGCAAGGAAATATACGACAACCGTAAGAAAGAATACATGGAGCGCATCGAAGCCATGATAAATTATGCTACAAATGACGACATATGCCGCAGCCGGCAGCTGCTAAGGTATTTCGGCGAAGAGCGCTCTACTGACTGTAACCAATGCGATGTCTGTATTGCACACAAAAAGCACCGCGAAAACAAAAACGAACAGAAAAGAGCCGAGGAACTTATTACAGAACTCCTCAGCGACAAAAAACCACACTGCATCACAGAGATAAAAAGCATTAACTTCAACAGAGATGCAATAGAATATGCTGTTGAATACATGCTAAACGAAGAAAAAATATATCTCTCAGACGGAATGGTAGTGCTCAGAAAAGGATAACAGGCAGTATGCTACAAGCTGAATATCAGACACATCCGAGCATCTATCCTGATACAACAATACAAACTCTTACATAATAAAACAGACGCGGAACATCACTGCCCCACGCCTGTATAATTATCAGCATGTCAAATATATAATCAATTATTTTCAGGACGCAGCTTGCGGACAGTCATACCAGCCTGCCACATCTCGCTCTCACGCATCTGCCGCAGTTCCTCATTAAGCTTTTCACGATAATCAGGCTTAGAGTTGCTGTCGATTGAAATCTGTGCCTCGTTACCCGACTTTACAGAAAGATAAAGCCACTCCATCACCGGCTTAATAGCATCACGGAAACGTGGAGCCCAGTCAAGAGCACCGCGCTGGGCCGTTGTAGAACAGTTGGCATACATCCAGTCCATGCCTTTCTCGCCGAAAAGCGGAGCAAGACTCTGGGTAAGCTCCTCAACAGTCTCATTAAACGCCTCCGAGGGAGAATGTCCATGCTCACGTAGCACCTGATACTGAGCCTCAAAAAGTCCTTCAATAGCACCCATCAACGAGCCACGCTCACCGGTAAGATCGCTTGTAGCCTCACGCTCAAACGTAGTTTTAAAGAGATATCCAGCCCCGATACCTATACCGAATGCTATTGTACGCTCTTCAGCCTTACCGGTAGCATCCTGATAAACGGCATAAGAACAGTTTAGCCCACGCCCTTCACGAAACATTGTACGGAGCGATGTGCCCGAACCCTTTGGGGCAACCATAATAACGTCAACATCACCTGGAGGAACTACACCCGTGCGGTCGCTCCAGTTTATGGCAAATCCATGAGAATAGTAAAGTGCCTTTCCTTTTGTCAGATAAGGTTTAACCTTAGGCCACACCGATATCTGACCGGCGTCAGACAGCAGCATACATATTATCGTACCCTTTGCAGCAGCCTCTTCAATTGAAAACAATGTCTTTCCGGGCACCCATCCGTCGGCAACAGCCTTATCATAAGTTTTGCCTTCACGCTGACCTACAATAACATTAAAGCCATTGTCACGCAAATTGCATGCCTGCCCAGGTCCCTGAATTCCATAACCTAATACAGCTATCGTTTCGTTCTGTAGAACTTCACGTGCCTTCTCTAAAGAAAATTCTTTACTGGTGACCACTGTTTCTATCACGCCACCAAAATTCATTTCTGCCATAATAAAAATGTTTGTTTAAGCAGCCCCGTATCCGAGGCTGCAGATTAGACGTTACATATTTCTTACTTTCACATAAAGACAGCAGTAAGCACCTGCCGTTAAAGCAAAATAGTGCTTGAACTGTTAATCTTTAACAAATTCGATCTTACATCTACAGACTTCAGTTTCTTCTGAAGACTCAGGCGGCACTCTTGTTATGCGTACGCAGAACACATCATCAGAAACATCTTCCCTGTAATAGTTCAACGTATCCCCATAATAGCTTTCGGCCACATAAGCAATGTCGAAACGCTTTATCCTATATTCACGATACGTATCAAGCGCAAATAAATCGAGCACATGCTCAATATACTTTACGCTGTTAATATGACCGTTTACGTCAACGTCGCTGTAATGAGTTGGCACAGAGGCCACAAGCCTGGCGTCTTTACCCATCCTGACACGCGACAATGCACCAATAGGACAAGCCTTGTCTGTTTCTATATAATTGAGTATCTCACCGTCACGTATATCCATGATGTTCTGCGGCTGACGAGAGTCAGTGTCTATCAGGGCCCAAATACTGCGGCCATAGCCATAAACCAGATTTTCGTCTTCTGCATCAACTACACGAAAATTACGATTGGTAAAAAATTTCATCACTCCTTCGACCCATGTTTCAACATAAAACTTGGCATATTGCGGCGGCATCTTTTTCATCTCGATAGCCAGACGCGACAACACCCATGTCTTATGCAAAGGGTTAAGGTATGTCATGCCAAAACCACGATGGGCTGCATGAAAATCTGCGGCATTAAGCATGTGATTACCAAGATGTCCCATAAAGAGACGTTTTGAGAAATCACAATGAAACGGTTCTGCCAAAAACTCGTATTTTCCTACTTTGTCTAACATTTTTTATTCCTATTTTTTTCCTGTAATTCTAAAAATTCACTGACCTGCTCCACTTTACTGCGGGTTATGGCAATACGCCCGCTGCGGGTATACTGCAACAAGCATTTAAACCTGTCGAGAGCGTAATAGAGTCCTGTAATATCTTCCGTCATTCCGCTCAGCATTACGCAGCAGAACGTAGGGTTTACATCAATAATGCGGGCGTCAGCCTTTCTGATTACACGCGATATTTCGGGATTAGCAAGAACTTCGCCCGTTGAAAGTTTATAAAGCCCCACCTCACGTATAAAAAGGTCATCGTCCGTGTAATAATCAGCCTTTATCACATCTATTTTCTTCTCGATATGCTTTGTTATTGTTTTTATCAGGTCTTCGTCGCTCCATGCCGTTATGGTGTACTTGTGAACACCCTCGATGCTTGAGGCTGACACATTCAGACTTTCGATATTAACCTGACGCCGCGTAAACACGGCTGTTATCTGGTTAAGTATACCGGCAATGTTTTCTGAATAGACCAACATTGTATATAATTTTCTGTCTTTTGTTTCCATACCCGCCATTATCTGTTTACTTCAAGCAACATCTCGTTGACCGAACATCCCGGAGGAACCATCGGCATTACATTATCTTCCTCCTTAACAGCACACTCCAACACAAACGGCCCTTCTGTTGACAACATTTTATGAACTGCATTCTTCAACAATTCTCTTTCAGACACAAAAATATATGGTATGTGATACCCGTCACATATTCCGCCGTAACATGGATTTGTCATCCTTGTAAACGCCTGACGGCTGTCGAAAAACAAATCCTGCCACTGACGCACATTGCCCAAATAGTTATTGTTCATCAGAATCACCTTAACCGGAATACGATGTTCCATTATCGTACCGAGTTCGTGTATGCTCATCTGAAAACTTCCGTCGCCGGTAAACATACAAATCTGACGATCAGGCACGGCATAGGCAGCTCCTATAGCAGCCGGAAGTCCGTAGCCCATGGTTCCCAAGCCGCCGCTGCTCACTACGGAGCGTTTCTTGTTATATCTGAAGTAACGGCACGAAAACATCTGATTCTGTCCTACATCGTTAACGAGAACGGCATCGCCTCCTGTTGCATCAGCCACAGCCTTAACCACTTCACCCATAAGAAGCGGACCTGACGACGGGCAAGTTGCAGGCCTGATAACCTTCTCGTATTCCTCTTCATACAACGGTCTGAAACTCTCACACCATTCTTTGTGTGAATTAGGCCTTAACAGCTTTGTAATTGCCGGCAACGACTCCTTACAGTCAGCTACAACGGCAACGTCGGTCTTAACGTTTTTGTCAATCTCAGCCCCGTCAATATCGAGCTGTATTATTTTTGCCTGTTTGGCATAAGTGGCAGGATTACAGATAACACGATCGCTGAAACGCATGCCTATGGCTATCAGCACGTCACACTCCTGCTCTTTCATGTTTGGTGCATAGTTGCCGTGCATGCCTAGCATCCCCATATTAAGCGGATGGCCGGTTGGAAGAGCCGAAAGTCCAAGCATGGTGCGGGCGGCCGGTATGCCGGCCTTCTCGATAAAGTCGACAAGCTCTTGCTGTGCATTGCCAAGCTCCACACCGTGTCCTACAAGTGCCAACGGCTTTTTTGCGTTATTAATAAGCTCTGCAGCACGGCTTACGGCCTCTGCGTCTACAGTGGGATAAGGCACATAGCCACGTACAAAGTCTACACGACACGGCTCATACTCTGTGAGAGACACCTGGGCATTCTTTGGAAAATCTAGCACTACAGGACCAGGACGGCCTGAGCGTGCAATATAAAAGGCACGGCTTACGGACCATGCCACATCCTCTGCACGGCGTATCTGATAACTCCACTTGCTTATAGGCTGCGACACGCCAACAAGGTCGACTTCCTGAAAAGAGTCAGTGCCAAGCACATCTACGCCCACCTGTCCGGCAATAACGACTATCGGTGTTGAGTCCATCATTGCATCTGCAATGCCTGTAAGCGTATTTGTTGCTCCCGGACCACTTGTTACGATACATACTCCTACGTCGCCGCTGGCACGTGAGTATCCTTCTGCCGCATGGGCAGCCGACTGTTCATGCCTGACGAGTATATGCTCAAAAGCCTTTTTGTCACCGCGTGTATAATCATAAAGGGCATCGAAAACCGGCAGAATAGATCCGCCAGGATAACCGAAAATGGTTTTCACGTTTTCTTCTTTCAGAGCCCTCATCAGAGCCTCTGCTCCTGTTATCATTTCCTTTGCCATACTCTCTCAATATTTTTTGTTGTGTCAAGTAACAAGTAACATAACCGACGCCATACGCACAAAGCCGTGCGCACAAAGCAATATACGTCAACAGTGCCATGCAGGGCATTACACCAACGCACGACAGGCGCAGGCACCGATTATGAAACACACTTCACAAAAACTTATACTAACCTATAATCCTCACTCCGCCTTTATCTGCCGAACTTACGCTCTGAGCATAAGCTCTCAGGGCCTTGCTTACTACACGCTTTCGGGTCAGCTTGCGCTGTGGCCTCAAGTCAAGCTCTTCAGCCGTCAGCCTGACATTTATTGAGCGGTTGGGAATGTCTATGTCTATGATGTCACCATCAATTATCTTTCCGATGTTGCCTCCGGCAGCGGCTTCCGGCGAGATATGCCCTATGCTTAGTCCTGAAGTTCCGCCGCTGAAGCGTCCGTCTGTAATCAAGGCACACTCCGTTCCGAGATGCATACTCTTAATATAAGACGTTGGATAAAGCATCTCCTGCATGCCGGGACCTCCCTTAGGGCCTTCGTGCGTGATAACCACACAGTCGCCACTCTTGACCTTACCGCCGAGAATAGCCTCACAGGCATCTTCCTGCGAATCAAATACCTTTGCCGGTCCGCTAAACTTCCATATTGAAGGGTCTACGCCTGCCGTCTTGACAACACAGCCGTCTTGCGCGATGTTGCCAAACAAGACTGCCAATCCTCCGTCTTTTGTATAGGCATGCTCTATGTCGCGTATGCAACCTACCGAGCGGTCGGTGTCGAGCGTATCCCACTGCTCTTCCTGCGAGCCCATGACGGTAGAAAACTTTCTGCCAGGCGCACTGCGGTATATGCGTTCCGCATCACCATCAATGCCATTGCCCGTTATGTCATATTTTCTAAGTTGTTCACCCAGCGTTTTTCCGTCAACACGCATCACGCCTTCATTGATCAGTCCGCCCTTGGCCAGTTCATTTATTATTCCGAATATTCCGCCAGCCCGGTTACATTCTTGCAGGCTATACTTCTGCGTATTTGGAGCCAGCTTACACAGACAAGGCACCCTGCGGCTAAGCTCATCTATGTCAGACATGGTAAAATCAGCCCCAGCCTCTTGAGCAACAGCCAAAAGATGCAGCACCGTATTGGTGCTTCCTCCCATGGCTATGTCGAGTGTCATGGCATTCAGAAAGGCTTCACGCGTAGCAATATAGCGCGGCAGGACACTCTCGTCTCCTTCTTCATAATACCTTATGGCATTTGCCACAATCTGGCGCGCGGCATCCTTAAACAGCTGTATGCGGTTCTTGTGCGTGGCCAGAATTGTACCATTGCCAGGAAGCGAAAGGCCTATGGCCTCTGTGAGCGAATTCATAGAGTTTGCCGTGAACATACCCGAGCAGCATCCACAGCCAGGACAGGCACAACTCTCTATCTGGCGCATTTCGTCATCGCTGACACTCGGGTCGGCTCCTTTAACCATGGCCGTTATCAGATCGGCATTCTCGCCGTTCCATCGTCCAGCCTCCATAGGTCCGCCGCTGCAGAATACGGCCGGTATGTTTAATCGCATGGCTGCCATAAGCATGCCGGGCGTAACTTTATCACAATTTGAGATACATATCATTGCGTCTGCCTTATGGGCATTAACCATATATTCAACAGAGTCGGCAATGATATCGCGCGACGGCAGCGAATATAGCATTCCGTCGTGTCCCATTGCTATACCGTCATCAATCGCTATCGTGTTGAATTCTGCGGCATAACATCCCATACTTTCAATCTCAGCCTTTACGATCTGGCCGATTTCATGTAAATGTGTATGTCCCGGGACAAACTGCGTAAATGAGTTGACGATGGCAATGATGGGCTTTCCAAACTGCTCATGCTTCATGCCTGCAGCAACCCACAGGGCTCGCGCCCCTGCCATACGTCGTCCTTCTGTACAAACCGCACTTCTCAACTTGTGTTTCATATTCTCTCAATTTTTTCACTTGTACGTATGTGCAAAGTTATACTTTTTTCTCACAAACAGCAACAAATATACTAAATAATTAAGCCATAAAATAAATTTTATCGGAAAACAAGTATAAAATGTGATAAATTGAAAGATTTTATTGCACATATGTATCTTAAATGTGCAATTTCAAGATGTTACAATTATCCCATTTATACAAAACACTTGTCATGATTATCGACAATATAATAAAATTATGTCACACAACAAAGTATAAAAATATTCGACATAAAAGCGAAAAAATCGAACAGGAATACATCAACGGCATCAATTATTTATTGCCACACAAATATACATGTGGGCAATCATAACGGACTATAATATTTCTCTCTCTGATCCGGAATAACAAAACCGGATAAGGCTAAATAACATCAATATTGCCACAAAACACGACAAGCGGCAAAGACATGGAAAACTGGACTAACTTTATGGCAGATATTGAACAGATATGGCATGACAACTAAAAGATAAAAATCTGCGTCAACAACAAGACACAAAATCGCAAACAGATTCAACGCCAAAAATCTGTAATATTTCCTCGCAAATAAATTACAAATTAACATATTATACAGAAAATACAATCAATACAGAAAGAACCTGCACTATGTTTTGTTTCGAAATGAAAGTGGATTGTTTTTGATGTGAAAACCACCCACTTTTGCATCAAAAGTGACTGAGTTACGACTGCAAAACCATTCATTAATTTCATGGAAACAAGCTTTATCCATGCAATATAATTATACAAAAAAATCTCCGCCCTATTTGGGACGGAGATTTTTTTATGATTTACTATGTAAAATTACTTAGTATTGTCGTTGAATGTAGCTACGCGGTTGAATTCTACCTGCTCGAACAGCTTGTCTGTAGCGCCACAACCTACTGTTGTAAGACGGTCAGCAGAAATCTTGTACTTGTTAACCAAGATCTTCTTAACGGCTGCCGCACGCTCTTCTGACAGCTGCTGGTTGCGCTCTGCAGAGCCTTCAGGAGAAGCATATCCCTTAATTTCAACCTTTGCATCAGGATGATTCTTCATGTACTGTGCAATAAGCTCAATCGGAGCATACTGAGCAGGATCTACGACAGACTTGCCCTGACGGAACAATACTGTAGGCTGCAGGTTGGTTGCTGTTGCAGGCTTCTCATACTTAGGTCTTCTGTTGCACTCATCAAGAGCCTTCTGCAGATCTGCAATCTGACGGTCTTTAGCAGCAAGCTGTGCATCCTTACCGTTCAAATCGCTGCGCAGGTCGTTGATTTTAGCATTCAGGCCGTCAATCTCTGACTGGTCACGCAGTTCGGCAATTGTGAAGTTGTGTGTGCCGTTAGAATTCTTGAACTTGTAGTTGAAACCAACATTAAGCTGGAAGCCTGAGTTGTTTACATTATACTTAATAGCGTGTGTTCCGCCATTATAGCCTCCAAGTGTCCAGATCATAGCAGGCTCGATGTAGAACTGCCATGCCTTAGCCTTGCCAAGATTAAATGTAAAGTCAATGGCTGCCTTAGATGTAAGAGCGTCGTCGTTATACACTTCAGACGGATGACCAAACACGTGTCCCCATCCTAAACCGCCGAGAACAGAAACTTCAAACAAACGCGGCTCACCAGGATATCCGCCAAACC
Organism: Prevotella sp. CAG:255; assembly: GCF_000431195.1. NCBI lineage: Bacteria > Pseudomonadati > Bacteroidota > Bacteroidia > Bacteroidales > Prevotellaceae > Prevotella > Prevotella sp. CAG:255. Next base: position 36,983 of record NZ_HF986757.1, read on the forward strand.
AGTTGCTCAGGTTAACAGTTCCGAGCAAAGATGTATTCATCGAACGCACAAATGTTCCGATTGACTCGCCCGGCTTGTTAGACAAATAAACATTGCTTTCTGCAGCAAGACCAAATACCGGAGTGAAATTACGGCCGATACGCAATCCGAGATTAGGATTCAGATCCTTAAGCCATGCATGACCGGTAGTTTTGGTCGCAAAACCGCCATTGACTCCAATATAAAAATTATCGAAAGTCTTGCTTTCAGTTACTGTCTGAGCTGAAACAGATGCAGTTGCCAATGCAGCAACAAACATAAATAATAACTTCTTCATTTTCTTAAAATTTAAATTATAAACAATTTATCCTCATTTCCGCAACTCTTTTATCCTCTCAT
>NZ_HF986758.1:0-4813 GCF_000431195.1 Prevotella sp. CAG:255
ATATAGAATGTTATTCGGTTCAAGCGTGGAACTGCAATGCCATCATGTCTAAGTTGGAGGTCGTAGGAAACCTTTGGCACAGATATGATAATAGCAGCCCACGCTATAGCGTGAGAACCACTATGCCCTCTCTTGTGCCAAGTTATGAAATTTCCTACGTTTCCAACTTACAAGAAAAGCATAACGCTTCTTTAAATCCTTAAAATATATTTTGGAAAGAGTATTCTCAATCCGTTTACAAAAGTAATTAATTTATGCGAAAATATTAAGCCTTATGACGATAATCTTAGTTAATTTTTTGCGTCATAAAGCTGCGCATGCGAATAAAAACTGTTGCCTGTGATAGCGCAATTTGCAGTATGTCGACTGATTAGATTTTTATGTCATTCTATTTTAGATTAAAATTCGTATCTTTGTTTGCGATTTTGTATATGCAGAAAAAATAAAAGCAGATGAATTGGATTATTCTTGTTATTGCCGGATTTTTTGAGTCGGGCTTTGCCTTCTGTCTTGGCAAGATGAAGGAAGCCTCCGGCACGGAGTGGTATCTGTGGTGCGTCGGTTTTCTTGTATGTCTTGTCCTGAGCATGGTGCTGCTGGCCAAGGCGGTGCAGACTTTGCCCATAGGCACGGCTTATCCTGTGTGGACAGGCATCGGGGCCGTTGGCACGGTGCTGCTGGGCATCATTTTCTTTCATGAGCCGGCATCATTCCTGCGCCTGTTCTTTATCACCACGCTGATAGCCTCAATAATCGGACTGAAGATGGTTTCGCATTGAACGACTGATATCCGGCAGGGCTTTAACTGAAATATAGCGTTATGATTCAGCCTGTGTCTTTGTCTTATGTTGTGTATAACATAGTATGCGGTATGACGGCCGGCTGGGGCTTTGCGGGTTTCATTTTGTGCTTGTCATATAAATATGCTTTGTGCCAGACCATATTTTCAATTTTGTTTGCGTTAATTCATCAGTTTTATGTAAGTTTGCAGCCGAAACTTAGAATGTTATGAAAAAGAAACAGATATTGCTCATAAACGATATGGCAGGCTACGGAAAGGTGGCCACGGCAGCCATGCTCCCTATACTGTCGTATATGGGACATCCCACATATAATTTGCCCACGGCACTTGTGTCTAACACGCTCGACTACGGAAAGTTCAACATACTCGAGACAACAGAGTATATCAAGGGCGTGTTCCCCGTATGGCGCGAGCTCGGCTTCTCGTTCGATGCCATAGCCACAGGCTTCATGGCGTCGGAGACTCAGGCGCGCATCATAGCAGCCTACTGTCGCGAACAGGCAGAGAACGGCACGGTGGTGTATGTCGACCCGATAATGGGCGACGAGGGCAAGCTGTATAACGGCGTTACCGACGAGGCCATAAAGAGCATGCGCGAGATGGTCAGCGTGGCCCATCTTGTGTTTCCAAACTATACTGAGGCCTGCTATCTCACCGACAGCCAATATGACGCTGCCGGAGTAACAGCCGAAGGTGCCCGTCGACTGCTCGACTCACTTCTGAAGTTAGGCACAAAGTCGGCCCTGATAACGAGCATACGTGTAGACGGCCAGCCGTCAGTTGTTGGCTACAACCACGTCAACGGCGAGTATTTCACACAGCCCTACACTGAGATACCCGTTCATTTCCCCGGCACCGGCGACATCTTCTCAGCCGTGCTCATAGGCTATCTGCTGGGCGGAAAGGAACTGAAACCAAGCACACGCAAGGCCATGGACGTGGTGTATAAGCTGATAGACCTCAACAAGGACAACACTGACAAAAACCGCGGCATACCTCTGGAGAAATATCTCGACGTGCTTTGACATAAGTGAAAAACGAAAAGTGAAGAGTGAAGAATCCTAATGCCTTGTTGTAATCGAAACTCCTGTCTTTGTTTCGAAGCAACAAGGCCATTGTTCTGTCGGATATAAGGATCTTTGATTCGCAATTCATACCTGTAAGTCATAATAAACAGGACGCTGTCGGATTGAAAAATCCTTATATCCAGTTCTCAAGACAAACGTTTGCACAGAAGTTTCGCTGATATTTGTGGCGGCGTGTAAACAAGATGTTCATAATATCTTTAATTTTACACCGTGAAAAAACATTTTTATACCATGAGAAAATTATTTACCACAATCGTATCGTCACTTATGGCTTTGTCGGTTTCGGCACAGGGATGGCCGTCGGGCTGGCAGGGCGTGATGCTGCAAGGCTTTTATTGGGACTCGTTCTCAGACACACAGTGGACCAACCTCGAGAGTCAGGCCGACGAGCTGTCTGAGTTTTTCAAACTGATATGGATACCTCAGAGCGGCAACTGCGGCTCGGGCAACTCCATGGGATACAACGACCTCTACTGGTTTAACAACTACACGAGCACGTTCGGCAACGAGCAGCAGCTGCGCTCCATGATCAGCACCTTCAAGAGCAAGGGGCTGGGCACTATAGCCGACGTGGTTATCAACCACCGCTCGTCGATGGCTGGCACATGGATGAGCTTCCCCGAGGAGACCTACAAGGGCGTAACCTACACGATGGGGGCTGCCGACATCTGCTCTAACGACGACGGAGGCAAGACGGCTGCGCAGGCTGAGGTTAAGCCTACGGGACAGACCGACACGGGCGACGACTTCGACGGAGCGCGCGACATCGACCATAACAGCGCTAACGTGCAGGCCATGGTTAAGGCATATCTCGACTTCCTGCTCAACGACCTTGGATATACGGGCTTCCGCTACGACATGGTGAAGGGCTATGCGCCTGAGTTTACGGGCATATACAACACGGCCGCCAACCCGCAGTATTCGGTAGGCGAGTATTGGGATGGCGTGTCGCAGATAAAGAGCTGGATAGACGGCACCACAGCCAACGGCGCAAAGCAGTCGGCCGCGTTCGACTTCCCGCTGAAATATCTGCTGCGCGACTGCTGCAACTCGTCTTCAAACTGGAGTACGCTGGGCGGCAGCTGTCTGGCCAACGACATGTATTATCGCCGCTATGCCGTAACCTTCGTTGACAACCACGACACCTATGGCCGCGGCAACGACGGCGAGGTGAAGGCCAACATCCTGGCTGCCAACGCCTTCATCCTGGCAGCGCCGGGCACTCCGTGCGTCTTCCTGCCTCACTGGAAGGAATATAAGCAGGACATAAAGCAGATGATATATGCGCGCAACATGGCCGGCATAAACAACGAGAGCACATTTGAGACCATGAACCGCACCGCCTCGCAGTATGCCATCAAGGTGAACGGCACTGACGGCAAGTCGGTGGTTGTTATTATGGGCTCAACCTCATGGCCTTCGTCAACCGTAAAGGAAGCCGACTATCAGCTCGTTGACAAGGGGCAGAACTTTGCATATTATATCTCGCGCAATGCCGGCAGCGTATGGGCCGATGTTCCGTCAGGCTCTTACGACAACGGCGTGAGCGTAACTCTCAGCGCACTCACAACCGATGCCGGCGCACAGATTGTCTACACCACTGACGGCAGCGAGCCTACGGCATCTAACGGCACGAAAGTCAGCAGCGGCGCAACAGTGAGCATCGACGCCACCACAACCCTCAAGGCTGCACTGCTGACCGGCGGCGCAGTGAGCGGCATGATAACACGCCACTACACCGTTACGGCATTCCAGCCACATGAGATAACTGTATGCGTCAATGCCGACAACGTAGGCTGGAGCCGCGTAAACTTCTGGTCGTGGGGCGGCGACGGCACACACTCGCCCGTGAACGGCTCATGGCCCGGCGACAACGTTACAACTACAAAGACCGTGGGCGGCAAGACATGGTATTATCAGACCTACACGATGAACTCGTCAGACGATTGTGTGTGCTTCGTGTTCAGCACCGCGAGCGGCTCGCCTCAGACAGTTGACGTGAACAACGTCAGCAAAGACAGCTACTTCGAGATTTCTTCAACCTCTGAGGGCGGCAAGTATAAGGTTGACGATGTTACCGACAAGTATGCCACAAGCATCGGCGGTATCGTGGCCGACAAAGCCGAAGGACGCACCTCTGCAGGTGTCTACACCATAGACGGACGCCTCGTGCGCCATACGTCGGGATGTGCTACGGCCGACGAGGCTGTAAGCGGACTCGCCAAAGGCCTTTACATCGTTAACGGCAAGAAGGTTGTGGTGAAGTAACGGCTTGACATCACAGAATAACATTCAAGGATAAACCTTTGTCGGGCGTTATATTTCAGACGTATACGCAAGATAATAAAGCCATATACGGTATAATTACCGATAGGGGATAATAAAAGACAGGGGGCAAGATGTATCAGCATCTTGCCCCCTGTCTTTTATTATGATTAAGCCTCTGTTATTATTTGCCCATGTCTATTTTCCAGTTGCCCTGTTCGTCTTTCTTGAGCTTGATGTCGTCTTCTTTGTCAGAGCCGTCACCATACATAATCTTCATCTTAACAACAGCACTCTCGCCGCTTTCGTCTATTTGTTCAGACAGCGCCTCATACGACTTTATTCCGCCTTTTTTCTCATACATCTTGTCGGCCTTGCCCTGCATCATGCCCGACAGCATCTTCTTTCCGGCTTCAGGGTCTTCGCCCTCTTTAACCTTCATATAAACGAGGTCGGCAAATTTGTCGTAGTCTTTGTCCTGCAAGCATTTAACAGCCTTTTCTGCCACGGCTTTAGGGGTGTTTCCGCCGCCACCGCACGATGTCATGATAAACAAGGCTGCCATAAGAGCCATAATTCCAATTAATTTTTTCATGGTTCAAAAATTTTTTTGTTTGTTAATAACCTTAATTCCGCAACACATATTGTTAGAAATAAA
>NZ_HF986759.1:0-18444 GCF_000431195.1 Prevotella sp. CAG:255
TAACAACAAACTATGCACTTAGTTGCGGAATTAAGGTTATATCCAATTAGTCGATTGCAGGAGGGTGGAGACATTTGGGCTTGTGAAAGTCGTAGTCTCCTCCCGTTTTTTTAAAAAAAAGATCATTTACACTGTTGAAAATCAAGACACAAGCTAGACTGGACTTTTTTCTATTTCTTATTCTTACAAATTCTTTTTTTTCACAGATTTCTTATTTCCTGTTCCCTTTCTTTTATAGTTTTATTGATGCGCCTGAGTTCTGGCATTATGCTGCTGCATGATGCTTTGTTTTATCATGCGCAAGGTTGATCTTTAAGTTTTTGTATAAGTCTTACCGTCTGCTTTTCAGATGCCTGATATGCCTGTGAAAAACATGGTCTGAATATTCTCGCTTAAAGTGAAAATCCTGTATGTTTGCTTGCCGTTTTTTCATAAATGGTGGTGCTGACATACTTCAGCGCATCAGCCGGTGGGGATAAACAAAAAAGCCTGCATCCGCATGGATACAGGCTTATGTATTTTCGAAGCTTTTATTAGTTCAAAGCATCAGTTAATTCTGCTCCGGCCTTGAATTTCGCAGCCTTCTTAGCAGCAATCTGTATCTTCTCCTTTGTAGAAGGATTGATACCCTCGCGAGCCGGGCGCTCGTTAACGCTGAATGTTCCAAAGCCAACAAGTGCAACTTTATCTCCTGCTACGAGAGCGTCTTTGATGGCTGCAACGGTTGCGTCGAGTGCTTTCTTTGAATCAGCTTTTGACAAACCTGAGCCAGCAGCTATTTTTTCAATAAGTTCTGTTTTGTTCATAATTAAAATTGTTATTAAAATATTAGAGTATAAAATTATCCCAACCTATTTTTATCGCAAATATAGCCTAATCATTTTATTTGTCAAACAAAAAATAAAAAAAAGTGAAGAATTTAATGAAAAAAAGTTGGTATATGCCCTGCTTTATGCTATATAACAGATATTTTTAGTATTTTTGCCGACGTTTATTATGCTAGAAAAATTATTTTGAGTATGTTCAGAATACCTGCTATTACAAAGAATTTGCTGATTATCAACGTGCTGATGTTCGCCGCCACATGGGTGTTCGGCCGTCAGGGCGTCGACTTGAACAGCGTGTTTGGACTTCACTTCTTCCTCGCGCGCGATTTCCAGATATATCAGCTCTTCACTTATATGTTCATGCATGCCGGATTCACGCATCTGTTCTTCAACATGTTTGCCCTGTGGATGTTCGGCTGCGTGGTTGAGAATGTGTGGGGACCTAAGAAGTTTCTCTTCTATTATATGGTCTGCGGAGTCGGTGCCGGACTTATACAGCTGATAACACAGTTTGGCGAGTTCTACATGCTTGCCAGCGACCAGATACCGGGCTTTGGCTTCGGCGATATAATGGCAGTGGCGCATAACAGTTCGGCCATTCTCAATCTTTGGACAACTGTAGGCGCGTCTGGTGCCATTTACGGTGTGCTGCTTGCTTTCGGCATGCTGTTTCCTGAGGAGCGCCTGTTCATATTCCCGCTTCCGCTGCCGATAAAGGCCAAGTGGTTTGTGTGTATCTACATCGTTGTTGAGCTGTTGTCGGCTCTCGGCACGTCAAACAGCAGTGTGGCTCATTTCGCCCACCTCGGTGGCATGCTCTTCGGATGGCTGCTGATAAGATACTGGCGCAACAATCCGGGCGGAGGAACTTTCGGAAGGTCGAAGGGACAGCAGTTCTTCGACAATCTGAAGAGCAACTGGGAGCGCCGCTCTCACCGCAAGTCGGACAATGCCGGAGGATATGACAGGACAAGAAACGAATCAGACTGGGACTATAATGCCCGCAAGAAGGCTGAACAGGACGAGATAGACCGCATACTCGACAAGGTTAGACGAAGCGGATACGACAGCCTGAGCGAGGAGGAAAAACGTAAACTCTTTGACGGAGGAAAATAGCACATGACGGATGTGCTTCATTGTGAATGAAAAAAATTAAAGACCTTACTTTGCAGATAATAGCCGGGGCCAATGTGGCAACGGCTGTTACCATGTTTCTGGTAGGCCTGTCGGACCGCATCAATCCGACAGAGCATCCTATAATGGCCAATATCGGACTGATATTTCCAGGCTTTATATTTATCAATTTCTGCTTTCTAGTCTTTTTCGCGGTGTTCAGGCGGAGGTACATGCTTATTTCCCTGCTTGGTTTTGTTGTCAGCTATTCTTCCGTGCGTACTTACTGGCCGCTTAACATCAGCCGCGACGTGCCGCCTGGCTCGATAAAGGTGATGTCGTATAATGTGCATAATTTTGCCAGCGACAATGCCCCTGAAGGACACGACAATCCGATACTTGAATATATTGTGGCTGCCGATGCCGACATCGTGTGCCTGCAGGAAGCACGCATTGACGATGACATAAAAAACGCGATAAAGGGCGTATACGAATACATCGACTCTGTGAGGAGCAAGGACGGGGGCGAGTGTCTCGTCTTGATGAGCAAGTATCCGATAGTGGCGCGTGAGCGCATCGACTATGTTTCTAAGGGCAACGTCAGTGCTGCCTTTAAGGTGAAAATGGACGGCGACACGGTTACTGTGGTGAATAATCACCTTGAGACCTCCGGACTGTCGCTTGCTGACCGTGCCGGCTTCAAGGACATGGTTAAGGGCAAGGCTGGAAGCGACACGGTGAGGGCAGAGTCGAAACGCCTGGCAGTAAAGCTGGGAGAGTCGGCCAAGATACGTGCGCCGCAGGCTGAGGCCGTGGCCGAATATGTGAGGAATAGCGGCGACAACGTGATTCTTTGCGGCGACTTTAACGACAACCCCATATCGTACACTCACCGTACTCTGGCGCGCGAGCTTACCGACTGTTATGTTGAGTCGGGCAACGGTCCGGGCATATCCTATCACCACAACGCCATCTTTGTGCGCATAGACAACATAATGTGCTCAAAGCTGTGGCAGCCCTATAAGTGCAAAGTTGACAGAAGTATCGGCTATTCAGACCATTACCCCATTTATTGTTGGCTCAAAAAGCGTGGAAAGGATAAAAATAACCGCTAAAATGAATAATAAGAGGCATTAAATTTTTCAAAGTTTAAAAAAATAATTATCTTTGTGCCCTATTAATATCAAACTCGAAAAAACATTAAAAATTAATAATAATCAAAATGCAAAACAAAGGAATTGTAATTGTTACAGCCGTCTTACTGACGCTTGCAAGCATTTTCTATTTGTCTTTCTCTGTCGCAACTAGCTATTACGACAGTCAGGCAGCAAAGATTAAAGACCCGATTGACCAGCAGAACTACAAGGATTCTGTTAAATATCTGGGTATTTATTCTTACCAGAAGTGCTTGGAGACGCAGATTGGTCTGGGTCTTGACCTTAAAGGCGGTATGAACGTAATCCTCGAGATTTCTGTTCCTGATGTTGTAGACGTGCTGGCTGACCACAAGACAGACGCTGCCTACGTTAAATCAATGGAACAGGCTAAGAAGGAGGAAGAGACAAGTCAGAGTGATTTTATCTCTCTTTTCATTAAGTATTATCATCAGAATGCGCCCGGACATCGTCTGGCTGAAGTTTTTGCCACACAGCAGCTTAAGGGCAAGGTGAGCACACAAAGCTCTGACGCTGAGGTGGAGAAGGCTCTGCGCGAAGAGGTTCAGTCGGCTATCGACAACTCTTACAACGTAGTGCGCAACCGTATCGACAAGTTCGGCGTTGTTCAGCCCAATATCCAGAAACTTGAGGGACAGCAGGGCCGTATCATGGTAGAAATGCCTGGTATCCGCGAGCCTGAGCGTATCCGTAAACTTCTTCAGGGTAGCGCCAACCTCGAATTCTGGGAGACATTCAACAGCGAAGAGGTTACTCCGTATCTGGCTCAGATCAACCAGCGTCTTGCTGCCGGTTCGTCTGCTACAGCCGCTGATACAACTGCTGTAAGCGACAGCACAGCTGCCAAGGCTGAGCCCGCAAAGGCAGAGGCTAAGCCTAAGTTCCAGATAAAGAACGACGCAAAGAACGCTGCCAAGGCTACTGAGACTGATGCACAGCTCGCTCTCGCCAAGAAGCAGAATCCTCTGCTGGCTATGTTGCAGCTGGCTCCGCAGGGCTCACTGAGCGTTGTAGGATATGCTAACGTACGCGATACAGCAGCAATCAACAAGATTATCACATCAGAACTTGCCAAGCAGGTGCTCCCGTCTAACCTGAAACTTCTTTGGGGCGCTAAGCCTGCTGACGGACTTTCTGTAAAGAATGTGTTCGAACTTTATGCAATAAAGGTTACACAGAGCAACGGACGTGCTCCGCTTGAAGGCGACGTGATAACATATGCTACAGACCAGTTTAACAACGTTACAGGTGCTCCTGAGGTAAGCATGACCATGAACTCAGACGGTGCACGCCGCTGGGCAGCCCTTACAAAGGCTAATGTGGGTAAGGCTATTGCCATCGTGCTCGACGATGCTGTTTACAGCGCACCTCGCGTAAGCGGTGAAATTCCTGGCGGACAGTCGTCTATCAACGGTAACTTCACCATTGAGGATACAAAAGACTTGGCCAACACGCTTAAGTCAGGACGTATGCCTGCACCTGCACGCATCGTTCAGGAAGACGTCGTAGGACCTTCTCTCGGTGCTCAGTCAATCCAGCAGGGTCTTATCTCGTTCGTTGTAGCCTTCGTATTGCTGATGATCTACATGATCGTCATGTACGACCTGATTCCGGGTATGATGGCCAACTTGGCACTTATACTTAACCTCTTCTTTACGTTAGGTATTCTAACCTCCTTCCAGGCGGCGCTGACCATGCCGGGTATTGCCGGTATCGTGCTGTCATTGGGTATGGCCGTCGACGCTAACGTGCTTATCTATGAGCGTACCAAGGAAGAGTTACGCAAGGGCAAGCAGCTCAAGCAGGCTATCGAGGCCGGCTATGGCAACGCCTTCTCTGCTATCTTCGACTCTAACCTTACCTCAATCATAACAGGTGTCATCCTTTATGTCTTCGGTACAGGTCCTATCCGCGGATTCGCCACAACTCTTATAATCGGTATCTGCTGCTCATTCTTTACAGCCGTTTATCTTACACGTCTCGTTTATGAGCACAAGATGAAGAAAGACAAGTGGCTGAACCAGAACTTCACAACAAAGATATCTCGCAAGTTCCTGCAGGGCACAAACATCGGCTTTATGTCAATGTATCGTAAGACCTTCACAATAGCAGGTATCGCAGTTGTGCTGTTCGCTATCAGCTTCGCAGTTCGCGGTCTCAGCAAGAGCATCGACTTCACAGGTGGACGTAACTATGTAATCAAGCTTGAGAAGGCCGTAGAGCCTGAGCAGGTAACTGCAGTGCTCCGTCCGGCATTCCCGAACAGTACAGTGAGCGCAATTGCATTGGGTACAGACCACAAGACCATCCGTATTTCAACTAACTATAAGATTGACTCTAACAATCCGGCAGTTGACAACGAGGTAGAGGACATCCTGTTCAAGTCGCTCTCAAGCGCAGGCATGGTGACACAGAAGAGCGTAGAGGTGTTCAAGAATCCTGATGTACGCGCAGGCGGCTCTATTATCAGTAGTGCCAAGGTGGGTCCGTCAGTTGCTAAGGATATCACTTACGGAGCTATCATAAGCGTCATATTCGCTCTTATAGCCATCTTCTTATACATCCTCATCCGTTTCCACAATGTAGCCTTCTCTGTTGGTTCAACAGTGGCTCTGGCTCTCGATACGATAATCGTTATCGGCTTCTATTCAGCATTGTGGGGTTTGGTTCCGTTCTCTCTCGAAATCGACCAGACGTTCATCGGAGCTATCCTTACCGTTATCGGTTATTCAATCAACGATAAGGTGGTTGTGTTCGACCGTATACGTGAGAACCTCGGACTGTACAAGAAGCGTGACTACTGGACAATATTCAACGACTCTCTGAACGAGACATTGGCACGTACAATCAACACGTCTTCAACAACGTTGCTGGTATTGCTTTGTATCTTCTTCCTTGGAGGTGACAGCATCCGCAGCTTCTCGTTCGCGATGATTCTCGGTGTTGTATTCGGTACACTGTCTTCAATCTTCATTGCAGCTCCTATTGCTTACATCACTTTAGGTCGCAAGGCCAACAAGACATCAGAGGTTAAGGCTGCATAAGTGTTTTGCTGAATAAGACGTTAAGTCATATATTCAATATAAATGGGTGGATACGCATCAATGTGTATCCACCTTTTTTGTTACGGATCGGATGTCTTGCAGAATTGTTCTTAATCCTGAATAGTCAGCAGCCTGGATATGTTCTGCCTGTTGCAAGTGTATTGATGCCTCCAGTAGTCTTCTTTGTTGTATTCTTGCATTTGTTTTCCTTTGAGTAGCCAAATGGTTAATCCGTTCAATCTAAGTCTGTACAGCAGAACTATAATGACTGATGTAGGCTTAAATTTATGCCTTTTATTTGGCTTTTCATCGCTTCGAGTCTGTTTCTGACGTACATCTTCTAATTAATGTAGAATTGATGGCACATCATGTAAACCTAAATGCAGACATATCTAGGTCTTATGTCACGATGATGTTCTTTTTTAAACCAGACCTGTTTGTTAGTATTCGGTCTGTATTTTTGCTTTGTATTGATTGGGTTTTGTTTGATTATTTGCAGACACTTTTATAATTGGCTAACGCCGAACGGCGTTTCATAGTGGTTAACGCTTAGCTTCATTTACGCTTAACGTCTTGCGCCAATAGAAATCAAAAGACGTGCTGAAATCATGAATGCACTATAGATAAAAACTATGTGTGATCTAATGACATATTTGGCTTTAAATTCTCAAAGTGTAAAAAGCAGAATAATTGTTGATTAATTGGCTGTATTTGCTTTTCACGTTGCATTTGTGTAGATTTATGTAGCTGCGCTTTTATATTCTTATTATTCCATAAAATTTTACTTTTTGCAATCAATTCTACTAACGTTGGCGAGTAAAAATTTAGGACAAAATAATTTTTCAATCTAGAAATCTGATGTGTAACGGATGTTAAATTTAATGCGCTTGTATGTCTTCTTTATTAACATACGTTTGCTTTTAGCTGTTTTAAGCGAGCCAAAACATGCGTTTTTTGTGTCTTAATCTATGACTTTTGAATAGAAAACGGCCTGCTTTCACTTCGTAAAAGGCCCACTTTCGCACCGTAAGTGGGCGAGTAATATTTTTTAACTCTTGCTGTTTTGTCGCTCAGCGTGCGTAATGTGTTGAATGATAATGATTTAACATAAACGCCCTATTTTGGACGTTTTTCATGTAAAATCCTGTATTCGTGAAGACTATCGCTGCTCTGAGAGCGTTAATTGTTCGGCTGACGTCCGAAATATTTACATTTTAGTCTATGCGTCTATCCCCAAAATGGTTTTTCTCAAGGTCGCCGTTGTGGCGTCATTCGTGCAGTTCAATCTCGCCATTGAACGATATCATCTCGCGTTGCTGCGGCATGACGTTTATCGACGCACTGCCGTTGTCAAACACATCAATATAGAATTTATATGTATCCTCATCGTTTTTCACGCTGAACTCCACGTGCTTTCTGTCGCGTTTAGGCTGCGTTATCTTGAAGTCCTCTGTCACTCCGCTGAAGTTGAGCCCCTTTCCGCCGCTGTAAGGCACGTTATAAGCCCTGCCGAAGTAGGGCAGATACGACACCACGCTGTCGCCTTTAATCCTCAGGTCGAAGTCTGCCGTCAGCTGTACCGACATGCCCCTCGTAGGGTGAGCCGTCTGCACGTTTATCTTGAAGTCGCGGTTGCACACCGCCCTGCTTATCATCTCGGCCTTCTCCTGTTTCTTCCTGTCATTCTGTTGCCTGTCCGTCGTGGCGCATGCCACAAGAATTATTGCCGCGGTTATTATAAATAAAATCCTTTTCATATGTCACATCAAAAATAAATTTCTTTCATTCCGTTCCCTGTCGTTCGCCTCTTCACGCCATTTCCCGGCTATTAGCCGATGTTGCAAAATTAGCCAATTTCTCATTATATAGTCTTTCCTCTAAATCTTTTTAAGATAAATTGATTCAAGTTGTTCAAACAGTTGTTTAGCGTGGTTAAAATGTGTGGAGCTTATGTCCCGTATCGTTAAAATAATATCATGTTTAATAGCTTTTGCATGAGCATATATCTAATGTCTCTGCTTCTAATGTTGCATGTTGATTGAATTCTTGATTCGTGAAAATCTTATATAAAATAAAGAGTTTATTTTGTCTATATAACTTTATCCAAAAACAAAAATGATACGATTTTAATTCGTATCATTTTCCAATTATTATTTTACCGTAAATTCAGACAATTTTATAACGTCTCCTCTATCCGGCCAACTTGCGTATAAAGCGTCATCTTCAAGGCTCTTCACTATCACAATTTTCTGTGAAGGATTTATTTCAGTGAGAAAGTAGTATTTGTCAACAGAAATATGATAGTTGCTTGTATTACCGTCGTGTTCAATAATGAGTGAGAATGTTGTCTTGCTGATAAACACATCTTTGATATGATAAGCGTCAGACATGTCTGCAAAGCCTGATATGGCTTCTTTGGTTTTCTTAAATTCGGCTTCGCCCTGCTGTTCGTCCCATATACTTAATATTCTTGCCCACACTTTTTCGTCTTTGCCTTCGGGATTGTCAAAGTTTATCATCTGTAAGGTTTCGGGCAGTCCTAACGGTGTGCCGTTGTCGGGAATGACTTCTATGTTAAGTTCGTGCTGAGACTCATCGTATTCATAAAGGTAAAAACAGCATTTGCGCTCTTTTCCGTATCCTTCGAATACTTGTAACACGGGCGGGTCGTCCTCCTTGTCGATAGTCCAGAAATTCAGTATAAGCGTTTTGTCAATGGTGAAAGTCTCTATGTCTTTGCCGGCTTTCATGCGCATTGCTATATAAAATCCGTTTGTGCCACGTTGGTATGTTTGGCAGACAAGAAGCCATATTTCGCTGTCCTGGCCATAGCTGCTGTGCGGCAAACGCCAGTAGCTCCGCTTTCCGAAGTTGAAAATGCGCAACAGTTTGAGGGCTTCATTTCTAAAGTTTTCTTCAGTATAATATCTAAATATTATGATAAAATTGTGAATAATATTCCAAAGGGCTTGTGCATTGTTAAGTCTTTTCATGTTTTCTGCGGCTTCGTGTGCATCGTGTCTTTCAGGGTAAATATACGACAGGATATTTTCGAGCATGTCGACTATTTTCCATGTCTCTTTCTTTTTGATATATTTATATGCATCAATGCCGTTTGCCTTTATGAATATCATTGCCACGATGCCCCAATAAACATCGCGCTCATCGTTCTTAAGGTCGATGAGCACAGGCATGATCTCGTCTTTGAACTTATGCGAAAAGTTGTCGTATTCGTTGCACGTTAAAGATATTATCAGATTTTTTATCCATTCAGGATTTCGTGTGTCCATCTCTGATATAAGTTTGTCGTAAAAGAATTTCACGCCGTAGAATATCCGTGCAATTTTGTAAAGATGTTCTTCATAAAGTCCGAATCTGTTACATATCTGTTCGGTGATTTTGTTTATGGTGTCGTCCTTAACCTTCCCTTCCGACAGTCTGTAAATAACCATCTTGCCATTATATCCTAATTCTTTTGCCAGTGCAGAGTGTGACGGTGCAAAGGCTTGGTTTTCAATCAGACATTGCAATATCTCCAGTTTCTCGTTCATCTTGTATCAGTTTATGCAGTTTTTGGTACTATTTCAATTCCACCTTTCAAATGTAGTTTTTTCTTTCTGTTTTAAAGAATGATTATCCGTATTTTTGTGAAAAAATAAATGAAGCAATACAAATTTTCATATAAAAGAGCGTCATGTTCGGGCAAAAAACGTATCTTTGCAATATCCGGCGGGAGAAATCGCCGGATTAATAAGGAAAGCGTTGATGCTTTCATCCTAAGGAACGAAATCGCCAAATTCAATACCAGAAGGATGAAGGGACATGACGCTCATCCGTTTTTGTATATGTCGTTACGGCTATTGCCGTATTTACATATCAGAACGGCGTGGGAGTATTGTTTCTGTTCATTTCTGGTTAGGCGTTTGGCGATGCCTGTTTCTTGATGAATGGCAGCAAGTCCTCACGCCTTTTCCGTAATGTTAAATCTAATGCCGACTTCGTGGACTTATAGGTGTGTAAAACTATGAGGGGGAAATATTGTTTTGATGTAGTTGGACAAGACAGCATTAATAAGCTGCATTATTCAATACTGGACTTGTTTTGATGTATTGTGAAGTTTCTTGAAAGATAGAACTTTCTCTATATAATTATGGTAAATGGCAATGATGAATCTGTCATGGCCTTCTGTTAAAATAATAAAAGATGAATTATTATGAACCTGAAAATGGATTGTGTACAACTTTATAAATTCCTCTCTTTACAAAATTAAAACATGCAAATAATTAGGAACACATACTTTTGTACGGAAATGTTACTTAAATCAAAACTAAATATAAATCATAAATAACTATAAATAAGGAGATTAAAACTATGCCATTATTTAGAATAACATTAAAGAGGATGAAAAATTCAAACGGGATACGTCTTGAACCTGGTATGAGTGTTGATGTGTCTTCATCATCATTCAGTAATCCTGTTTCGACAAATGGAGGTAAACTCGTTGCTGATGCCTTTTATCGCGTGTATGGCGTTGATATAAAAAAGGCTGGTGCGCTGAATATGGTTGACTTAGATGTAATACAAATTGGATAATTATGGAAACACTTGATCTTTTGCAAACTGCGACAAAATTGGTTAAGCTGATGGGATTGCTTGATCAGCAAGCAGATAAAATTCTTCCACAAGAAATTGTAAGTATTGTGAAACTTCATAGCAAACTTGCTGTTGGTGCTGCATGGATTCCTGTACCAGGTGCTGATATTGCGGCAGGTGCAGCTGCAATATGGGGTATGTATATTAGGATTAACGGTAAAATAAAATTAAAAGTAAAAGATAATGTCATTAAGACAATAGCCTCAGGTATTGGAACTAATCTTTTAAGCTATGTTGCAATGAGTGGAGTAGCCAGTAGCTTAAAATTTATCCCGGGTTTGGGCACGTTGGGAGGGGCATTAATAATGAGTGCTTCGCAATATGCTATTACGCTTACGGCAGGATGGGTCTATTTAAAAGCTTTGTGCGTGTTGGCTGAAAAGAATGGACCAGAGCTTGATATCAGTAAACTTAATAGTGCCGTCAAGGATGTGCTTTCACAAAAAGATTTAATCAAAAATATTTTTGAGCAAGCAAAGAAAGAGGGGAAAAAACTTAGGTAGTGAGGCTTTTTGATAATCTGTTATAAAAATAATAACCAAGAATATATAATTATGCCAAGAAATTTGATTTGTCCTAAATGTGGTAAATATCAGAATAATGATAAAATAAAAAGAAAAGTTAAGACAGGATTAAAGAACGTTGGAAAATTTGCTATTCGCGAAAGTGCTAAGGAAGGGGTTGGATTTATTGCCGATTCTGTTACTCCTGGAGCAGGCAGATTAGTAAAAAATTTTTTTAGTCCAGAAATGAATGTCCTATTAGATGAAGTTGGATTAAAAACACAATCTTTAAATTCTGTAAAATACATCTGCCATAATTGCGGATGTCAATGGGACGGATATGATAGGCCCGATATATTTAACGATGTTCAGAAAGCAACTGTGTTGTCAATGAAAAAAAAAGAAATGTCAGATAAACACGCAGATTTTTCTGTCTGGCTAATGTTAACGTTTACGAATCTCATATTTGCTGGGATATGTTTTTGGATGTATTCGTATCGTCATATTGATATTGAAACTACATCTAACTGGTTGTTTGGTGAAATTCAGACACAAACGTATTCGTGGCATTATTATGTATTTTGGCCTATGATTATCATTATTGGCAGTCTCTTTTTAGGTTTTTTATGTAAATCTATGAGTTGTTTTGAAAAATACTTGGCTGTTAAGAATTGTAATTTAGAGGATTATGCAAAAAAAATAGGTCTGTGAGAATTTAATCTATGGCAAATAGGAGTAAGTTAAGTCGATGATAATACCAAGAGCATATTGTCATGCTTATTTTTCTTATGTATGGTAAAATAACGACATAGTGCAATTGTCTATAGACAAATATAAACTCTGTTTAGGAGATGTTATAGTCCTTTTTGCTGATGAGCATAGATCTTTTTATATAAAAAGCAACTTGACATCATTTTTATAAATAATATGCAAGAAATATTAGAAAATAAATATTATGGAAATTTTATTAATAATTTTGATTATAGTATTGGTACTTGTATCTTTTCGTCTTCGTTATAAGCAGGAACAAGTTGTAGGATTGTCACGTGAACAGTTGTTGCAAAAACATAGAAATGCTTTCTTCGTATATCGCTTTTGGGTGATATTATCTATTGTGATGTTTATAGCTGGGTATATTTTGGCAGAATATTTCCCAATTTATGAGACGGAAGAATATGAATATTGGTTTTTCGGTACAGAGAGAGGAACACATGAGGTGTTGACGGCTACAGCTTGGTGGTCTTATATATTGAGAGGTTTGGCTATAATTATTTTCATACCCGCAATCATAGGATTTTTCGATCGTCTTAGTGCAATAAATAAATATAAGAATATGTCTGCCGATAGCTATAGTAGCCTTCAGGAAAAAACACTGAAAGATATAAAGAAACAGGATGAATACGCAAAAAATGCGAAACGTGCTAAAACTGCAATGAATATTTTTGATAAAATATTTAATCAATGAAATAATGATTGCTTTGTAGAATTAGGCACGATATTTATTGCTAATTTCTGAAGTTAAACTTCTTTGTTGAGAAAAATATTTTCGGATAAGAAAGTGACAGTGTAAAATAAATGTAAGTATTTGAATTTGTATTATCAAGATAAAACATTGATTTATAATGGTATCATTTAAATTTGAATAAATATTATACAGATGAAATGTCATGTTTGACATATCTTTTCTAATTTAAATATTTATGTGTACCAATACTATTCTTTTTTGATACAATCTTTTTTGGCATAGATTTTTCCTGAAATCTTATGCCAAAAAAGATTGTAATGGAATGACTTTGTCGCAATTTCAATATATATCGCTTATGAAAAATCTCAAGAAAATGGTGGCGGAACTGCTTGAAGAACTGGAGGTTGGGTATGTCATCAATGAAGAGAAAAGCAGTTTTGAGTTTGACCTGCAGGCGGAATATGTCAAGGTGTCGATGTGTCTTGTGTTTCATGAAGCGAACAGGATGCTTTACAACCTGAGCTATCTTACATCCTGCCTGCCAAGAGAAAGTATGACGGACGTGCTCTATAAGATTAATGAGATACACTATATGGCGTTTAATCAGGCACACATGTATCTGTCTGTAGACGAATGCAGGCTTATGGCACAGGCCATGATTAACGTGCCAGAAGACGGACTTAGTCTGGACGTCTTTGCTAATTTCCTGCTGGCTACCTGCAATCTGCTCAACGATAATTATAACGACCTGATGAAGGTGGCCTATGAACGTAAGGTTGAGAGCAAGATGATATATACAAAACTGAATGCTGATGATAACGGTCAAGATATGTGCGTCAACTGAACATCGGTTGAATGTATTAACTTTGTAAGGCGATATATGTGCTATTTGCGGGTTTGCGTGTGATGATGATAAATGCGGTTGATATAAATTGATTAACTTCGATTCTGCAGAATGTGCCTTTATGGGTGAAGATGCAGAAGGTGATAAAGGTGAAAACAAATTTTATAACAAAAATAGACTATGAAATTTAAGAAAATTGATAAGGATGAGCTGGTGGGCAATGTCGTTGTTGGAGGCGTTTTGGCTGGATTGGTATTAAGCATTCCATTTGTAATGTTGGCAGATGGTGTAAAGAAGATTTATAACCGTATACCTGCCGTTGCAAGAAAGCGCGAGAGACTTAATGCCGAGATTCGTAAACTGGAGAATATTCTCGGGCTTGAAGGCCGTGATGAAACCTGCGTGCAGTATGATCCTTATTTCTACAGAAATTTTTCACGCGACAGACTTCATTATTATTATGCGCTGAAGAATAAAGTGGAGAGGGGATATAAGAGTCCGGACATTGTCTTGGCAATGAAAATAAAGAAACCTGAAATAAATTTCCTGGATATGCTGGAATCACCTATTTGTCGTGCCAATTCAGGCCCGAGTAAATATATTGTTTATCTGATGGCAGACAAAGGCATTTATAACATCCCTGACGAAGCTGTGCAAAAGGTGCTGAAAGAAGATTTGGGAATGGAGTTGGTAGATGATGACTTTAAGTCTTTAGGTTTGACTACATTGTCTGAATGCGGACGCCCCGGAGATTATTTCATTATGTCTGCTCCCGGTGAGTTCCTTTATGAAGATGTTTCATACAAGAATGAGACGATAAAGAAACTGATAGAAGACTTTAGACAGAGAATTCAGAAGTTGTAATGCTCGGCCTTGCTTATGGCATGTGTCTTTGTATGGTACAAGGCACAGTGTTGCCTTTTAGCATGAAGATGTGATCCTTTTCTTGATATTGTAATGCAGGAATATCATATCTTGGAATAAGAATTAAGACACAGTCCAAAATTTTGTGTAAATGTAAACAGGATTCAGTTGTGATTTTCCTCTTATATCTGGATTTTGTTTACATTTACACAAAATATTTTATAGTGTCAAGATTGACGGCGCTTGTCGCAGATTGTTTCTTTGGGAGCAAGCCGGAATCATTACCTTTACATATGTAGAATACACAACAACTTGAACTTTCTTGATATTTTTATCCAAAAGTCGTGTAAAGATGAGATAAGGCTGTGCCGAAACGGGTTATTCTTTTTTCAGTAATTTGTCGATATTTTCTTTTATATCATTAAGAATGGCATGATAATTATTCCAATGAGATTCATCAGATATTGTAGAGTTGGGATGATGTGTCTTGTAAGCTAACTCCACTTCTCTGATTGGCAATTTTGCCACATCATGTACAGATAAGGAGGCAAGGGGTGACGGATTGTCATCCACGGTAAAGTTTTCTTGAATATATTTATAATACGTGTTCTCGCCTGGTCCTGTGAAGAAGATCAGTATGTTTGGCTTAAGGATTTCTACTTCTTTAGGAATGACATGGAAATATTTATGTTCAATCTCATGTACTGAAGCATTGACAGGGCCACCTCCCGACTTTGTAACGGCTGACAGTTTGGAGATATTGTTCCAAATCATTGAGATGGTTTTACCTGGATAAGATTTTTCCATCTCTTCCATTAAACATGAGAGAATGCCATTTATGGAGAATTTAAATAATCGGCTTCTTAACTTGTCTTGGTCAAAGTATCCGCCATTCTTGTACGGTACATAATTATCGCCCAAGAATTTTTCATATGTATACATCAGGTCACCCACATCTGGAGTTTTCATGTCTTCATCCCATTTCTCCCACATATAAGGTTCTTGGCCGAAAAACATTATTCTTATGTCCGCATGAGTATACCAAGCTTCGTTTTCCGGTATTTCTTCTAAACACAGTTTATTTTCTTCACGTTTTTTCTCAATGTCCGATATTCGTAATGCAGAAATCAAAAACGGGCATTGCAATTGGTTTCTCAGTCCGTTGGCCTTTAACTGTTTAATTAAGTTTTCCCATTTGCTATTATAAAGCGTGGTTAATTCTTCTGATAACGTATTCATAATCAATAATATTTTTATTAAGGTTTCACCAAAAGTAAATGTTTATTTCTTGATTTACAAGTGTTGTTAAGATTATTTATTATTCATACCAATTCCTATGTTTTTTAAGACGTATCAGGTAATAAAGCCGTTCAAGATTTTAGGTTCGTCCATACTATTCAGCTGCTTTGAAATTATAGACAGGCTTTATCACATTCACAATGTTTACGGTATCTTTGATGTTTCCGATGATCTCATCCTTCGGCTTGTATGCCATTGGCGATTCGTCTTTTGTACCTTCGTTCACGCTCTCGGTATAGATGCTTTGCATTGACTTTGCGTAATCGTCCAAGCTTATGCTGTTGAAGGCTTGCTTGCGGCTCATGATGCGTCCTGCACCGTGCGGGGCCGAGCAGTTCCAGTCGGTATTGCCCCTGCCGATGCATATCAATGATCCGTCACGCATATTAAGCGGAATGATGCACTTCTGTCCTTCGTAGGCGGCTATTGCACCTTTGCGGATGATGTTGTCTAGGCCGATATAGTTGTGGACGCTCTCGAAGGGCTTTTCTTCACATGTACTAATATCGGCAGAGCCTTGGGCTACGAGCCAGTCTGTGATAAGCTCCGCAATCATTTGGCGGTTTATTTCTGCCCAACGCTGACACAGGCGCATGTCATTCAGATAGTCGTCGCGGTAGCGTCCTTCAAGGTAAGATAATTCCTGTGGTACGGCAGGCTTCTTAGTCTTGAATGAGCAATGCAACTGGCGTATGGCTTCATGTAACTCCGACTTGCGTCCAGCAGCCTTATACTCTGCTATCATCTGTTCTTTCACTTCCATAAGTTCCGCCCAGCCTAATTGGCACTTTATTGCCAACTTCTGATATATATCGGCTACTTGCTTGCCGAGATTTCTGCTTCCGGTATGTATAACAAGGTAATATAAACCAGCCTCGTCGCGGTCAACTTCGATAAAATGGTTGCCGCCGCCGAGTGTTCCTATCAACTTGTACAGCCGCTTGTTATCTTTCAGATCGCGGTTGCAGCGCAGGGCTTTTACAATTTCCTTGGCCTCGCGGTAGCCGTCCATGTATTTGTCGGGCAGTGGAGCAGAAGTGGCGTTGCGGTGGCCATGTCCTGATGGTATGTTATGCAAGATAAACTCGTTAAGTGCGTGCCAGTCGATGTCTTTTATACATACGAACGGCCTTACATATATTCCGCAACCGATGTCAACTCCAACAATATTAGGGATGATCCTCTCCCCGAGATTGCCGGTAAAGCCGATTACGCAGCCTGCCCCGGCATGCACATCGGGCATGATGCGAATTTTGCACTTTCTGAAAACATCGATGGACATCAGCTCCTTGATTTGCTCAACGGCGTTGTCTTCAATGTTGTCAGTATAGATTTTTATATTGTAGTTTTCTATGGTTTTCATTTTTTATGAAAGGATACGTATCTTTAATTGTTTTTTCTCGTCTTCAATCAACTGATCCCACAGATGTGAACGCTGCAAAGCGGATGCAGGGATATAGTCCTGATATTTTTCAAGGAATTCCATGCTATACAATTTGTCCCGATTATAGCAGTCTATGATTTTGCTCCAATCCCAATACTCGGCAAAATCATCCAAAAGTGCGTGAGTAAGTTCGATATTGGAGTTTCCCGATAATTCATGCCAGTTCCAATATTCCTTGTATTTCTCCAGATTTTCCGCCGTAAACAGATGTTTATTGTCAGAACCGGAAAGTTCCTCCCAATCAACTTTGTTTTTGAACTTCTCTATCATGGATGTGGTCCAAAGGATGTTTCTATTGCAGGAAATTTCTTTCCACGATACCTTGTCCTTGTATTTTTCCAACATTTGCTCATTCCACGCAAACTCGCTTGATAGTTCTTTCCATGCGGCTTCTTCCAATACTTTTGCCATAAAATCGTTGTTCCAATTCTTTGCTGCCATATTACATGTTTTTTAATGGTTTAACATCAATTCTGCTGCAAAGTAAAGATTGGTAAGTGCCAAATTAAGGCATAACATAAGGAATAATATGAATATATGAAAAAGACAAGGATGTGCCGTGGCTTTTCATAAGTAAACAAGTAACTTTATTGCATAACATTAAGTCAATAATAGTATGGCTGCAAATCTCTTTAGACGGTAGATACCCCGCTGTTATAGACGTTTTATGTTTCGAAAATCAATGAACTTTGGCATGATCATCTGTGGCAATCATGATGCTTGCTTATACGGAGCTAAAATAGACGGGTTGGATAAGAATATGTGCATTACTTATGTAATCTGCGTCTTTTGTGTCTCTAAAACGTGCCCTTTTGCATGCTGAAAGGCCATGTTTTGCAGTGTAAAAGGCATGCTTTTATATGTCAGCGTTTTGTCTTATGCAGATTTTAATATAATGGCATTTATAACGTCTGCTGCACATTCTTGTTGTAATGTTTATGTTCTTGTGTTGATGATACGGGCGAATATATTTTTAAAAGGAACTCATCACTCGTCACATTGCAGCTTAACCTGTTGTCGCTCAGCGCGTTATAGCGTGATGAGTTGCTGGCCCAACTCATCACATAACATGGAGACAGCCGATAGTGTGACGAGTTGGAAAATCAACTCGTCACATCGTAATAGATTGAATGTCAAATTATTACATGCAGATGTGACGAGTGATGAGTTTCTTTAAAAACTTTAATGAATGTCCGCAAGTTGCCAATCAATA
>NZ_HF986760.1:0-737 GCF_000431195.1 Prevotella sp. CAG:255
TCATTCTTGCAATATTGTGATTTGTATATTGTTGAAGGCAAGGCCTCAGTATCAGGACAAACTTTCTTGGTTTTTAATTGCTCAAGCCTGCTTTTCGTTCTTCACTTAGAAAAATCGAAACTTAAGCCTCCCCACGGGGGAGGTTTGGTGGGGCTCCTTATTTGCGCCTCAGTCTCTTGTGAGTTGTGTGATGAGCTGTGTGAAGTAGTTGCGCCACTCGTTGAGCTTTTCTTGTTCTGCCTGCTGTTGTGGCGACTTGATGAGGCGATAGTTTTCTATTCTGCGCTTGTAGCCGTCTACTATTATCGAGTTGGCGGCCAACAGCTGGATGCAGGTAAGGCTGTCGCCAGGCTTCAGGTTATTGTCTTAGACTGCTTTAATGAATCCGTGACGTACATGCAGCTCTGTTTCTAGTGTCCTGCAGCTGCGGCAGGTTGACTTAACTAATTTGTCGATAACCACTGTGGTTAACAGACGTGCCTTCTTTTCGGCTGATTCTAAATTTTTCATTGTTGTATAATTGAATTTACACAATATCATTTTTGGTGCCGGCGGATTATCATCGGTAGTTATAGTAGTTAAAGAAGTTATAGTAGTTAAAGTCATATGCTTTGTGGATTCTTATCATAACTTTTTGTACCGAGGATTATCATCTGTAGTTATAGTAGTTAAAGAAGTTATAGTAGTTAAAGTCATATGCTTTGTTGATTCTTATCATAACTTCATAATCACTACGT
>NZ_HF986761.1:0-60025 GCF_000431195.1 Prevotella sp. CAG:255
CTTTTTTTTCTTTCCCCACTATTTATCGGGTGAGCCGAAATAACTCCCTAAACCTGGGTAAAGATAAATACAATATTTCAAAGCTGAAATATTTTGCCTGGTAAATCTTATTATTTTAATGTTTTTTAAATTTAACATTTATAGCATTTTTAATTGCAATATGCTATACTTTGTACATATTTATTTACAAACTGAAAAAGGCATGAATAGGCTTTTCTGCCCATTTCTCAATACGACAGCACACATAAAATCGACAAATGGGGCACACAATATCACAAAGAAAGAATCATGTCCGCCAGCAGAACGGCAGTCTCAGCTTCATCCCTCGGAGCATCCTTCGGTTTCCATGCAACAATGAATCTTACCGATGCCGACCTGACACTGTAACCTCTGCTCTCCCACTCCGCAAGCGTTTTCTGCATATTGACAGACAACTTGGCCACAGGCATGCCGGCCGCATTATACAGAAAATGATTACCATATGTAAGCCTGTCGCCGCTACGCAAGGCAAGAACTTCGCTTTTACGGCCTTTGAAGAACTGCAGATACACATCTTTGTGAGAAAGCTGCAAGGCTATCTCCTCGGGCATGGCATACTGCTCTCGGTCTGTCATGTGGCAGTCAGCTCTCAGACGGTCAAAACAGTTGCCGTTGGTATAGACAAAGAGTCGCTGCTTAGCCCGCGTCATTCCTACATAATAGCGGCGCATCAGGCAGTCGTCTTTCGCATAATTGCCGGAGATAAGCATATACACATCGTCAAACTCACGGCCCTTTGCCTTGTGTATTGTCGATACAACGACATCGGCCCCAGACAGGTCGCAGAAATCTTCGACAGAAGACTCAAACACAAACTCCTTGAAATCGCTTAGATATTTAGTCTTGCTGGTCTGCTCAAAAAGTTCGATGCAACGCTTCAGATACACCAAACTTTTACTTCTTTCATAAAACGAGAATGTTTTCTGTTTGGCATTTTCCCATAAGTCATCCTGAATCAGCGGTGAAGTAACATGCTTGCTTATGTATTTCATGAAGTATCTCACCTCTACCATGTTCCAGAAGAGCATGCCTTCCATCGACTGTATCAGTTTACATCTTATGCCGTGTCTGCGCAGAATGGCGACAAGCGTAACCGTTTCTTCGTTTGTCTGTGTGAGTATGCACGACGAACCTTTGCCCTTATGCGACATCAAGCAGTCCACAAGCGGCTTATACATATACAAAGAATTGCAGTGGACGACCTCTACCCTACCGTCGCTTTCTTTCATCGACTTTATAGGCGTTACCTTCATTCTCCGGCTTACGTTACGCAAAAAGTCGTTAGAGAAATCAACCAAATGACGCTCACTGCGGTAATTCTCTGTCATTTCTATAAAACGGCTCCCCTCTTCCTTTGTCAACTGATACATATATTTAGAGTCAGACCCGCGAAACTCGTAAATGTTCTGGTCGTCATCACCAACGGCTATCACGCGCATGTCATCATTGGCATCCATCAGTGCCTTTACAAGTTTATATTCGTCGCCACTCATATCCTGCGCCTCGTCTATAACAAGCACCGTCTTGCCTATCTTTGACGGCTCCACCTCACCGTCGACAATCATCTGGGCCGCACGCCCAACGACATTGTCAACATCATCAAGATTGCCGATACGTCCTAACAAGTCAAAGCAATAAGAATGGAATGTCTTTATCTCAACAAAGTGGGCTGCGTTGCCAATCAGCTGCATCAGCCGCTGCTTAAATTCTGTCGCCGCAGCCCTCGAGAAGGTCAGCATCAAGAGCTGCTCATGCTTCACATCTTCAAGCAACAAAAGCGATGCCAGCTTATGAACGAGCACACGCGTCTTGCCGCTACCCGGACCGGCAGCCACGACAATACAGCGCGACTCTTTATCAGAAATAATTTCCATCTGCCGTTCCGACAGCTGTCCGAAAAGTTGCTTGTATTTCTTTGGCGTAAGATTGCGCTGCAGATCGTTAACTCTCTCACCCTTGAAATATTTTGATATAAACTTTTTATAATCCATCCGGAAATAGTCGCTGACATACTGCAAAGCCGCGTTATAGTCTTTCACCATCAGGTTGGCATACTCGCCGACGATATGCACCTGCTGTATCTTCTGCTTGTAAAACTCATTGAGCATGCGGTAATCTTCCTGCTTGAACCTCGATTTGGTGTCCTTTATTCTTTGTATGTTCATCGCGTTATAAAGAACAAGAAATCCTCCTTCAAGCTTGAGCGCGCCTATCCTCGACAGATACAGCAGAGCCTCTTCCACGTCATCTAGCTTTACATTATCTAACTCGGTGAAAAACGACTTTTGTTTTTGCTTTATATAATTAAGGAGTCCCACAACAGAGAACATAACCGGTTTGCTGCCCGACTTGTCGCCGTCTTTATCATCCACCTGTCCGTAAAGCCATTCTATCGCAACCTGGCATATCTCCATACGCTTTTCAAGACGCTTAATGGTCGACTCCATATCGCCCACACGCCTCAACTCCATGTTATGCTGTGCGTCCTCCTTCTTGCGCACATATCCTTTCACTGTCAGAAAATAAAGTAAGGTGCGTATGTCTTTCTCTTTAGACGTGGTTATGCCATAGTTCAAGGCATTGTCGTTAAACTGCTTGCACGATATGCGCAGCGGCTCATCGGGCAGACAGCTCAATATGTATTTCTCAAGTTTTTCAAATCTCGTCAGCAACAACATTGCCTTACGCTCTGAATCGCCTGCGTCAAGCAGGTATGCCGAGATGTCCCTGCTGTCGGCCAAGATGCCGGCCTGCCGCATACGCTCAACAACAGACACCACTTCGCTCTTGTTCAGTCCTAATATGTCTGCCAGATAGTCAATGCGCGACTCGCCCTCAGCGTCTCCGGCCTTGGCTATGTTTTTCTGCGATATAAGTGACTTTATTATTCTCACGGCTGTCTCCGTTTCGTCGCTGCCGAACAATACCGACGATGTTATGCGCTCTCTTGCCTCGTCCATGTTTTTCACGGTGATGCCTGTAGCATAAACATGCGGCACGTTGTTGCCCCTTATCAGATATCCGCTCTGCTCCAGCGTGGCGAGAGCCGTGCGCACGCGTGTTTCTATGTCATACACCGAATCGTCCCATCCGGCGCAACGAGCTATCTCCAATGCCGAACAGCTAACCTTAGTGCGGTGCTTTGTAAGATTCTTCACGGCTCTCCACACCTGTTGGATTTCGCTGATGCTCAGCTTTGTCTGATTAAGCAATATGAAATGCTTGTCCAGGTCGTTGTCATTATACAGCACGTAGCAGCGTGCCGTCAGTTCGGGGTCGCGCCCAGCCCTGCCGGCTTCCTGAACATAATTTTCAAGCGAGTCGGATATGTCGTAATGCACGACAAGCCCCACATCTTTCTTGTCAACTCCCATTCCGAAAGCCGAAGTTGCCACTATTATGCGCACCCTGCCGCTCATAAAGGCATCCTGATTGCTTATCTTCTCATCGGCATCCATCTTGCCGTAGAAAGGCAAAGCCTTCAGTCCGTCGGAAGTCAGCTTGCGCGCAAGGTCGACAGTGCGCTTTGTGCGCGACACATATACTATCGCAGGACAGTTGAATTCAGACACCAGCGACCTGAGCTTCAGATATTTGTCATTGTCGGTTTCGGCATATATAACCGAATAGCGCAGATTGGTTCTTGAGGCATTAGAGGCAAAAAGTTCAAGATTGATGTTCAGCGTCTTGCTGAAATAATCGCAGATGTCCTGTATCACTTTCTGCTTTGCCGTCGCAGTAAAGCACGACACGGGTATAGGCGTCTTGCACCTTTTTCTTTTCTGATATTCGCTGATAAACTTGCCTATGTAGAGATAGTCAACCCTAAAGTCCTGCCCCCATGAAGAGAAGCAGTGAGCCTCATCGATGACAAACCTTACCACATTGCGTGCTGTCAATATCTTTTCGATTGTCTTCGACCTTAGAGTCTCGGGAGAAATATACAGGAGTGAAGCGTCGCCGTCCTGCACTCTTTTTATTGCCAGCGAGCGCGATATAGGGTCAAGCAGTCCGTTAATGGTAACGGCGTCAGTTATGCCACGGTCAGCAAGATTGTCCACCTGGTCTTTCATCAGCGACTGCAAAGGCGAAATTACTACAGTCAGTCCGTGAACGGAACGGCCCTGCATCAGTGCCGGCAACTGAAACGTAAGCGACTTGCCTCCGCCTGTAGGAAATATGGCAAGCAGCGACTTGCCGTCTATCGCAGCCTTGGCAGCCTGCTCCTGAAGCGGCACTCCGTCGTAAGTGCGAAAACCGTCGTATCCGAAGAAAGTCTTCAGGTTATATCTCACGTTGAGCTTTGTGTTGCAGTAGTCGCAGCCTTCGCTACAGCTTGTCTCACGCAGCAACTTCATGACAAACTCAACGGCAGGATAATTCTTAAGCACCCATCCGGGAGTAACCGAACGATGGTCTGTAGTATCTATCAGCGCCAGCGCATACGCCAGTTCGCAGGGATACAGTCTTATCATAATGTCTATGTCTGCATTGCCGCAAATCATTCCTTTATATATGCTGCGCACAAGGTCTGCAGGTCTGTCGTCGACAGCCGTTGCACCAACCATCTTGAAAAATCCTTCAAACTCACGTTTATCTTTCAATAACGACGCAAACAGAATGCGCTTTTCTTCAGACAGCGAATTCCATTGTGCCACTTCGTCCATCAGCAAGTCTCTTGCCTTCTCGCAGTCGTTCACGGGATTGTTCATCTGCTCGCTCACCAGCTTGTCGTCTTTCACAAGTCTGTGATACGGACGCTCGGGAAAAAGCAACGGCGAAACATAGAGCGTGTCTACCAAAATCCATGGGCACGGCTCGTCTTCAAACAGATATTTTATGTCATGGTGTATGATGTTATGGCCGCACAGATAATCGACATCTTTCAGAAAACCGAGCAGTTCGCTTTTGGATGACTTATGAAACACGCCACCGTCATGGCGCAGCGCACCAATATCATGCACCTTATGGTCATTAAGCCCAATCTCAGTATCTATCACGGCATAACGCGGAGCATTATTATATGTTTCGGATGCAGTTTTTTGACTGAAGATTCCATTCTTATCCTCAGCCTTAATTCCCCGTATTAGTCTTTCCCATATTTTCATGCTTTCCAACCGTAAAAAATTTGTCAACGGTGCAGTCTGACGGCATCATCAATATGCCTCTATCTGCAAATATCCAATTATCAAGGTTACACTTATCTGATTGCAAGACTTGCAATAATTCTTTACAAAAATACAAAAAACTATTTTATTCACATTAATTCAACAAGATTTTATTCGAATTAATGCTACCTGCGCAAATTAACTCAAGCTGCTGCAATAACAGCTAATAATACTTATTATAAAAACCTATGCGAATAAAAATCAACAGGAAACCATGTTGCGTTATCTGAATTTACGAAACATCATACTGCCATATCCTGCCTTTCGAGAAACAAGATATGGCAGTATTATTTATAGAAGAGAGATGCTTTATTAGTAATTTCCGAATCAATTATGCAACCTATTGCTCATTCTCCCCCTTGGTAAGCCTCAACCACATATAAATCAACCATAGGATAACTACTTGCCACACGCTCGATACATCTCTTCACGTCATCCCACTTTAAGCCTCCTAATCCGGCACCTATCGCCGGCATGGCTATTGCCTTAACATCATTACAGACGGCCAAGTAAAGCATTCTGTCTAACGAACCTTCAATATACTCAATTTCAGCCCGGGTACGCCATGTAACCTGAGTTCCGAGATTATATATGTGTCCGCCGCCATAATCATAGTCGAACACATCTCCGGGACAAAATTCCCCTTCTTTACACAACTGCTTATACTTAACATACATATCCGAAAGCGACAGAAAGCATGGCTAAAATGTTCACGCTGATTTCCTAAAAATAACTCTATAACTTACGCATAAAAAGTGGCCCACTTTTGAGTGAAAAGTAGCCGAGTTACGGGTCGTAAACAGGCCACTAACAGTTTGAAAGTGAATACGCGTTGTTTTATTACACAAACGCCATATAAAAGAAATAAAAATATTAACCTTAAACATAATAAACAAAAAATGTTACGATTTTCACGCACTTTTTGTCTTATAATGAAACACTGGGCTTGAAATGACGCAAAAATGATAAGGAGAAAGCAGTAAGATGATGTATTGAACGACGGCAAAAACCGACATACGGACATTACTTTCGGCAGGCAAAAAAAGCCATAATAAGAAGATGCTTTGCCATAAAGCATGATTATGTTTTTTTACTAAAAAAATCAGAAAGCAATCAGAATTTATTCTATCTTTGCAAAAAAGCACAAGATTATGAAGAAACTCTATTTAATAACATTAATCTTCAACGTCTGCATCCAGTCTGCCGCATCACAAACGTCAGCTAAACAGAATGCACAACAGCCTGCTGACTCTATAAAAATAACAACGTGCAATGCCGGCATGACGACGATAAGAAATGTTCATCTTGGCAAGAAAGATTCTACGCTGCATAAACTAAAGGTGTATAAAATTGACAACAATGCCATAAAGACACCTAAATATGACGCATTTAAGGAGAGCATGAAAAGAAAGCCACAGGCCGTTGACTTGCTAAGAGACATTGCCGGACACATTATCAAATAATAGACAAACACAGAATTAAATAACCGGTATACGCCGAAACACCAACATCACGGATAAGCCAACAGCAGGATATGATGCCATAAAGCGTCGGCGCAAGACTCTTACAGATGATAAAATCCAAAGAAAAATGCCATGTGCCTATGAGCCGTTCTTGACTTAAGGCATGAAACATGGACATGAAAGAATTATTTAACACAAAAATTAGTACGCAATAGCAACTAATTCAAAATATAATATTACCTTTGCAAAAAATTTAAATTATGCCAAAGGAACTGTTAGGAACAACAATAGGAAAACTGCGCAACAAGCTGCACCGCCTGATGAAACAGCGATATGCTGCCGAGGCAAGCATAAAACTTACCGTTGAAGAGTTTATACTCTTGACAATGATAAGGGCTAAGACCGACCAGATTCTGCAAAACATTGCCATAGCAACAGGCAAGAACAAGTCGGTTGTGATGCGCATGATAGACTCGCTCGAGAAGAAAGGCCTCGTGAAACGCACCGTAAACCCGGAAGACAGACGCGAGAATCTGCTCAGCACCACAGACATGGGCGAACAGGTTGTTGCCGAATACCACAAAATTGAGAAGAAGCTGTCTTACGAATTACTGAAGGGCATACCCGAAGAAAAGGTGGAGGTGTTCTTCGAAGTAGTAGAGGAAATATCAAGGCGCACAAACAGTCTTTAACGCGATAAAGGCAGACTATCCGTAAAATAAAGCTCACATCAGCTGTTATATCTCAAATTCAGTCACCTAGAAGTTTAAGTCGTCCGCATTGCCCGGACCGCAGAAACACCAAGGCACACAATGCTTTAACCTGCGGCACAAAAGGCAACGAAGACAGCAACATAAAAGGTGACCGAAACATAACCTTATGTTTGAGCTTATTATTTTACAGAGATAGTTGCTATTGTAAACTATTTATATTATCAATAAAAATCAGATGAAGAATATAATTAAAAATGTTATTACGTGCCTGTTGCTGATTTGCCCGGTATCATTACACGCACAGCAGACAGCACGCATCATGAGTTTGAATGAATTATTCTCACTGGCCGACACGCAGAGCAAGACGATAAAGATTTACGAGTCGGTTGTAAGCGGTGCCGAGAAAGACATTTCGGTGGCAAAGAATGCCTATCTGCCCAGCGTGGAGTTCTCGGCATCGGCAACGTTCAACGGCAACGCATGGGTGGCCGACCGCGACTTTTCAAACGGACATTCATTTTCATCGCCTCATTTTGGCAACAACTTCGCAATAGAGGCCTCGCAGGTGGTGTTTGCCGGAGGCGCAATCCACTATAACATAAAGGCCCTGGAGATACAAAAGAGAATAAGGGAGTGGGAACTTGCCTCGCACAAGCAGGACGTTTACTTCCTGCTGACAGGTTATTATCTCGACTTGTACAAATACCGCAACCTGCTCACTGTGTATGACAGAAACATGGAACAGACGCGCCAGGTGATACGAGACATGCATGCACGCGAAGCTGCCGGAGTGGCACTGAACAACGATATCACGCGATATGAGGTGCAGTATCAGAATCTGCAATATAAGCGCACTGAGCTTGTAAGTTCGATAAACATCTGTAACGACAAACTGGTAACGATGCTCGAACTGCCTAAGGACACGGAGATATTGCCCGACACGACTCTCCTGTCGAGTAACATGCCTAAACCCGGCGAGGCCGAATTTCAGGACATAGCCTACAAGAATTCGCCTATATTAAACAAGAACAGACTTGCGCTCGACATGCTCAGCAAGAAGGAGAAAGTGATAAAATCGGGCTACATGCCGCAGATAAGCATCATAGCCGGCGACAATCTTAAAGGTCCTATCACATATGAAATACCTGTATTGGACAACAATATCAACACATGGTACGTAGGCGTGGGACTGAAATTCAACATAGGCAACATATACAAGCTGCCAAAAGACCTGTCGCGCCTGCGCTCTTCAGTGGAGCAGTCGCACAACGA
This sequence comes from Prevotella sp. CAG:255, assembly GCF_000431195.1. Taxonomy (NCBI): domain Bacteria; kingdom Pseudomonadati; phylum Bacteroidota; class Bacteroidia; order Bacteroidales; family Prevotellaceae; genus Prevotella; species Prevotella sp. CAG:255. The sequence goes on from NZ_HF986761.1 coordinate 8,656, forward strand.
ACTTGCGTCGGCCGAAGAAAGCGTATCGCTCGACGTAAACGCCGCATATACAAGATATCTCGACTCGTTTGAACTTCTGAAGACACAGGAAAAGAGCCTTCAGCTTGCACGCGAGAACTACGACGTGATAGCCAACCGCTATGCCAACGACCTTGTGCTCGTGACCGACCTCGTAGACGCCGACAACCTCAGACTGTCGGCAGAGGTTCAGTATGTCAACGCACAGATAAACGTAATATACAATTATTACAAGCTCATTTACTCAACCGGTTCACTGAATACGATAATTAAATAACCAAAAATAATTATGAACAGAAAAAACAAAAAGATATTGCGCAACATCATCGTAATCGCAATAATTCTGAGCGGACTGACATGGGTCTGCTCAAAGTTCATACACTTCGGCAATGTTGAATACACCGACAATGCCCAGATAAGACGAAACATCATACCTATAAACTCGCGCGTGCAGGGTTTCATACAAAAGGTATGCTTCGATGACTTCCAGTTTGTACACAAAGGAGAGACTCTCGTAATCATCGAAAATTCTGAATATAAGCTGAAAGTAGAACAGGCAAAGGCCAACTATCAGAAAACCCTCATGGAGAACACGGCCATGGGAACGGCAATATCTACCACGGCAAACAACCTTTCGGTTTCTGACGCAAGCATAGAGGAACTGAGAATAAGGATGAACCAGACCGAAACAGACTACCAAAGATATAAGCAGTTGTATGCACAAAAGGCCGTTACACGCCAGCAATATGACAACGCAAAGGCCGACTATGAGGCTACGAAGGCCAAATATGACATGCTCGTTAGACAAAAGAAAAGTACATCGCTCGTAAAAGACGAACAGACACAGCGCCTTGAGCAGAACCAGACAAACATAGACGTGGCCAAGGCAGCAAAAAACCTGGCCGAACTGAATCTGTCGTACACCGTTATCGTTGCCCCGTGCGACGGTTACACATCACGCAAGGCCCTGCAGGAAGGACAGTTTATACAGCCGGGACAGACTCTGCTGTCAATAGTTGAATACGACAACGTGTGGATTATAGCCAATTATAAGGAAACACAGACGGCCAACATACGCGAAGGCATGCCCGTAAGCATAAAGGTGGACGCCGTGCCGGGCGTTGAATATCACGGCAAGGTAGGCAAGCTGGCCAACGCCACAGGCGCACAGTATTCGATTATACCGCAGGACAACTCTGCCGGAAACTTTGTAAAGATTGAACAGCGCGTTCCAATAAAGATTGTATTCACAAAGGAGAACAGCAAGGAAGCTATAGAACGCCTGCGCTCGGGAATGAACGTAGAATGTGAGGTTAAATACTAAAGCCTATGCCAGCACCTTCACCACAAGAAGTAGCAGCCGCAAGGCGCATAATGGTATGGAAAGACTTTGTGCCCCAGCCTCTGCGTTTTCCGCTGATAATATTTATAATTGTTGTCTACATGTTCTCCGGCGGCATATACATGTCGGCCGTGGCCGAGATGACCGGAACATGGGGCTGGATCAACGAAGACGTAATGATGGCAGGCTATGCCTCAATGACGGGACTTACGATGGCCTTTCCGCTGCTGTTCAGGATATTGTTCAGATTCACAACGCGTGACGTTCTTCTGTTCTCTGGTGCAGTGTTTATCATATGCGATTACATCTGCATGATATGCGACTTTCTCCCGCTTGTTGTTGCCCTGTCATTCATTAGCGGTTTCTTTAGAATTGTAAGCACTTTTGTATGCTGGAGCAGCATTCAGCTGAAGATTACGCCAAAGAGAGACTTTGCGGTGTTCTTTCCATTCCTGTTCACGTTTGTCCTCGGCAGCGTGCAGCTTGTCAACGTTGCCACGGGCTACAGCATTTATGCATTCGACTGGCAGGCCATGCACCGCATAACCATTGGTGCGTTCATACTTGTTTTCGCGCTGGTTTATTTCTGCATGCGCAGCAAGTTCCGTCAGGGTCCCTACATCCCGTTCAAAGGCATCGACTATCTCGGCGGAATAATGTGGACACTGTGGCTGTTCTGCATCATATTCATCTGCGTATACGGCGAACACTACGACTGGCTCGACGGCGAACCAATCCGCATAGCCATAGCGTTTGCGGTTATTCTGCTGCTGATGTGTCTGCAACGCGCTGCCACAATCAGGCATCCTTACATAAACATAAGGACGTTTTCGCAACACAACATGCTCTATATATTCATCCTGTTCGGGTGTATGACGCTGATGTCTGCCACGGCTACATCCACCCAGAACATATTTACCAGTTCGATTCTTGGATACGACGCACGCCACAATGCCGACCTCAACTGGGGCATAACGGCAGGAATAGCCGTAGGCACGGGCTTTTTCTTCATGGCTCTGACGAAGTGGAAATGGCGTATTAAGGACATCGTCTTAACCGGGTTCGTTTCTTTTCTGCTTTACCAGACGATGCTGTATTTCCTTATCGACCCTTCAACGGAGAAATACATGTTGTATCTGCCCATGCTGCTTAAGGGCGCCGGAGTGAGCATTGTGTACACATCGCTCACCTACGCCCTTGCCGGCTGCGTCACATTTGAGTATTATTTCGAGGCCATGTGTGTCATCGGATTTATCCGGACGAGCTTCGGCGGACCGCTCAGTTCGGCCATAATGACCAGGATTTTCAACAACGTCAAGCAGGCAAACACAGCCAATCTGGGCAGCTACATCGACCCGATGTACTACAACTGCGAATCGTTTCAGACTCTATACAGCGAGTTTCAGCGGCAAATGCTCATGGTGAGCCTTAAAGAGGTCTACGGATGGGCCGTGATAATGGCCGTGATAATCCTGCTCACCATACTGCTGTCTGACTATCGCGTTCACCTTGGCGCAAGGGCTAGTCAGATGCTCAGGCTATCGCAAATATGGAGGCAAGTGCGCCACAAGTCTGACTAATGTGCAAAAAGCATAACGGCACGGAGCCTTACAGACGGCAGCACAAGACACGGCAAATAAGCCGTCTGCCGGATATTTCTGCCGCAAATTACAGGTATGCTCTGAAAATGGCCGAAAAACCGTAACTTTTTCGCCATATATAGTTAAAGATTAAGCATTGGCAACATCAATAAGCATTATATATTAAGAAAACATCGCAGGTTTAGTTTCAAACCGTTAGTGGGCCGTTTACGACCTGTAAACGGCCCACTTTTCATGCAAAAGTGGGCCACTTTTTATCCGCAAACGACATACTAATTTCAGACTAAATGCAAGTTGATGAAACAAGGGACACACAACAAGCGGCAAGGCACGCTGCACTATAAATGAAACAAGGACACCGGACACCTAAAAAATAACGGCAAACACACAAGAATATCGCTGCAAAATCTTATCTTTGCAGCGATATTTTTATTTTACAAAAACAGAAAATGCTTATGAAAAATAACAGAATAACCGAACTTTTCGGCATTGAATATCCCGTAGTTCAGGGCGGTATGGTGTGGTGCAGCGGCTGGCGACTGGCTTCTGCCGTGAGCAATGCGGGCGGTCTGGGACTGCTCGGAGCCGGCTCAATGCACCCGGAGACGCTGCTTGAGCACATAAACAAGATGAAAGCTGCAACCGACAAGCCGTGGGGCGTTAACGTTCCGCTGATGTATCCCGAGATAGACAGACTCATGAAGATGATAATAGACGAGGGCGTAAAGGTTGTGTTCACGTCGGCAGGCAGTCCGAAGAAGTTCACCCCGATGCTGCACGAAGCCGGAATAAAGGTGGCTCACGTAGTGTCGAGCAGCAAGTTTGCCGCAAAATGCGAAGAGGCAGGCGTAGACGCTATCGTTGCCGAAGGCTTTGAGGCAGGCGGACATAACGGACGCGAAGAGACAACCACGATGACTCTGATACCGCAGGTGCGCAAGGCAACCACAAAGCCGCTCATTGCCGCAGGCGGAATAGCATCGGGCGAGGCTATGCTCGCAGCCATGGCTCTCGGTGCAGAGGGCATACAGGCAGGCACACTGTTCGCACTCACCGAGGAGAGTTCGGCGTCTGAAGAGTTTAAGAAGAGATGCACAGAACTTGCCGAAGGCGACACCATGCTGTGTCTGAAGAAGATTGCCCCCACCCGACTCATCAAGAATGCCCTATACACCAAGCTGGCCGAAGCTGAAGACAAGGGAGCCACAGCCGACGAACTGCGCAAGATTCTCGGCAGGGCAGCATCAAAACGAGGAATATTTGAAGGCGACATGGAGAGCGGCGAACTGGAGATAGGTCAGATTGCCTCAGCGATAAAGACGATAAAGCCTGTGAGTGAGGTGATGAAAGAACTTATCAGCGGCTTTGAAAAGGCAAAAGAAAGAGTTGCACTTCTGTAAGCCTCAACGCTTGTTTATCATCATTTTGCGGCAGAATAAAATGATTCTGCCACAAAATATTATACCCGTAAAACAATTCGTCATCCGCAACATCCTTATAAAGCGGCAACAAAAGTCTGCCGCATGATGTCACGGATGACGAATAAAATTATCAAACAATATCACGACGGACATCCGTCCGACATCACATATACATTTTATCCCAGCTTTACTTTGAGCCATCGTCCGCTGAACAGGCGCCATAAGAATATTGCGCCGCGGAACGTAAGCTCTATGGCCATCGCCATCCATACGCCGCGCAAGCCGTAGATAGGCGCAAGATAAGCCGCAAGAGTAAGGCGCACGAGCCACATGCTGGCAAGGTTCATGCAGGCAGGAACAAGCGTGTCGCCTGCACCGAGGCATACGCTGTAAGCCACTATCGAAGCGGCAAACATCGGTTCGGCAAAAGCCTCTATACGCAAGGCACCGATGCCCAGCTGGCGGATTTCTTCCACAGGCGTCATTATTCCAATCATCTGCGGTGCCGTGATATACATCACGACGCTTATGGCCGCCATGACAATCATGCCAAGGAATACGGTGCGGTAGGCAAAGCTGCGCGCCAGGCGCGGCTGACCTGCACCGATGCTCTGCCCAACAAGCGTGGTGGCAGCCTCGCCGATGCCGTATCCCGGCATGTAGCAAAGGCTCTCGGCGGCTATGGCAAACGTGTTGGCGGCTATGGCGAAGTTGCCAAGCGGGGCAACAATCATCGTACTTACGATCTGCGCACCGCTCATCATAATATACTGTGCGCCCATCGGCGTGCTTATCTTTGCTGCGTTGCGCAGATAGTCCCACAGCGGCGCAAAGGTCCATTTCTCCTTTTTCAGCATCAGTTCCGACGACCTGAGCGTTGCAAACCATATCAACATCACACCCGTAACGATGTATGCAAGAGCCGTTCCAAGGGCAGCTCCTGCCACGCCCATGCCCATTCCGGGCATCAGTATGTCGTAGCCAAGCACGGAGACGTGACGCGTGCTGAATATAAGGAAATAGTTGAACACCACGTCCAGAAGACACATCAGCACGCTGACGGCACTGGGCACGCGCATGTTTCCCGAACTCTTAAGCATGCTCGACGACAGTATTCCAAGCTGATATACGGGCAGCGACATGCAGAATATGGCAAAATAGCGCGACGCGTCGGGAGCGATATCGGCTCCTCCGCCAAGCCACAGGGGCAGCGGACCGGCTATGACAAGGCATATGGCGGTAAGGATGAGCGTGAAGAGCGCCGTGGCCATTATGCCCTGACGGAACACCTGGCGCGCCTTTACAAAGTCGTTGGCACCGATAAAGTGGGCAGCCTGCACCGAGAAGCCCATGGCAGCGGCCGATGTAAGACCGCCAAAGAGCCACGTAGTTGACTGTACTATACCTATCGACGCCGAAGCCTTGGCACCAAGCGAGCCAACCATCGACGCATCGATATATACCATCAGGGTGTTTGTCAGCTGTGCCAGAATGGACGGCACGCTGAGCTGGGCTATCAGATTGAGCATCTGACTGCCGTTCATCGTCTGGCCGTTGCGTATCATGGCCAGCAAGTCTTTTCCTTTATTAGCTGAAAACATCGTGCGAAATTACTACTTTTAAGATGAATAAACAAATTACGCGGACAAAAAACACGCGGAAATCTTTTATTAAAGACTTCCGCGCACATTATTCAGTTAATTCAATTTTCTAAAAAAAATGGAGGCTCATGCAATTCGTTTATGCTTTCCCTTACCCCCAATACCTGTTGCTGTATTCACAGCAAACAGGGTTAACATCCGTTACCTTAAACAATCTTTTTTATTTACCTTAATTACCTATGAAAACTTTTTCATGCCTCGCGGCATCTTTGTTATCCTTTACCAAAACAATCTTTCTCTTTACCTTAGCTTTATACCTATGAATTATTAATACCTATTGTTTTGTTTTGACGATGCAAAGATACTGCTGTTTGCGCACACAACCAAACATTTCAAGCATTTTATGCATCAAAACGCATGTTTTTTGACATAAATCAAAATCAGCATACGGGATGTTGATTTTTACATATTATTTGATTACACAAAACGCCACGCTGCGTCAGCACTGCCATGCCTTAACACACATGCGGACAAGAAAAGCAAGGCACGACGGGACATTGCAATACATAAAGCAGGAAAAGAAAAAGCATGAGGACAAAACACAAAGACATATACATAATGAAATAAAGGCGCATACATAACAAATTCAAGGTATAGGCATAACCTTCGAACATACCAACGCTTACCAACCGTGTATGTTTACATAATAGATTTAAGGTGTATGTATAACAGTAGAACGCACAAACGCTACCGACCATACGTGTTTACATTACAAAATTAAGGTGCATGTATAATAAAATTAAGGCATATACATATATAATATAATGTAAAAGGGACGGAAGCGGCATAATGCCGTCCGTCCCCAGGAACATTATCTTTACGTAAGTGTTATTCTGTTATCCACTTGCCTTTCTTGGCATACCACGGGTCTGGCGTAACTCCCGGACGATAATATGCCACGAGGGCTATATCGAACACCAGCGTGCTGTAAGCCGGAATACCGGTGCTTCCGGTTGATCCGTAGCCCAGCTGATAAGGGATATAAACACGCCAGCGGTCGCCTATGTGCATATACTGCAGCGCTGTGGTGAAGCCGTCTATAAGGCCGCCTACATACAGCTGGCGAGGAAGAGCTGTATGAGGGTTGAACTCTCCCTCATAGCTCTCGTCGAACACATATCCCTCGGAATAAGAAGTTGAGGGCAGGAGGCGTCCGCGATAGTGCACCAACACAGAGTCGGTGAACATTGGGCATCCGCTGCCTGTTCCTTCCTCGAGCACCTCTACCACGATATGGTCGGCATATCCGGCCGGTATGGTGTCCTCAAGCGAGTAGTTTCTGATAATCTTCCAGCTGCCGTCCTCAATGCCCATAGCCTTCTCGTAGATATTGTCAAAATAGGCCTCGTTGCGGTTTTTCCAATCTGGAAATTCCTCAACGGTGTCTTCGTTCTCGCTGCAGGCCATGAAGCACAGCGGTGCAATAAGCAGCATCAGAAGGGCAAAAATATTGTACTTCTTCATTTATTGTATCTTTTTAAGAAGACTTGCAATGCTTACCTTATCCTCAATAATGCCGTTGAGCTCGTCGATGCTGACTCTCTCCTGCTCCATTGTGTCGCGGAAGCGCAGCGTAACGGTGTTGTCCTTCAGCGTGTCGTGGTCAACGGTTACACAGTAAGGCGTACCTATTGCGTCCTGACGGCGGTAGCGCTTGCCGATAGAGTCTTTCTCGTCGTACTGGCAGTTGAAGTGGAACTTTAGGCTGTTTATTATCTCGCGTGCCTTCTCGGGCAGTCCGTCTTTCTTTACAAGAGGCATCACGCAGAGCTTGACAGGAGCCAGGGCTGCGGGCAGCTTGAGCACAACGCGTGTCTCGCCGTTCTCGAGTTTCTCCTCGCAGTAAGAGTGGCACATGATTGAGAGGAACATACGGTCAACGCCGATAGACGTCTCGATGTCATACGGAGTGTAGCTCTCGTTGGTCTGCGGATCGAAGTATTTGATTGAGCGGCCTGAGAACTTCTCATGCTGCGACAGGTCGAAGTCGGTGCGGCTGTGTATACCCTCAACCTCCTTGAATCCGAACGGCATACGGAACTCGATGTCGGTAGCGGCGTTTGCATAGTGGGCCAGCTTCTCGTGGTCGTGGAAGCGGTAGTTCTCTGCGCCGAAGCCGAGGGCCTGATGCCACTTCATACGTGTCTCCTTCCACTTTTGGAACCACTCGATCTCTGTTCCGGGCTTAACGAAGAACTGCATCTCCATCTGCTCGAACTCGCGCATACGGAAGATAAACTGGCGGGCAACAATCTCGTTGCGGAAGGCCTTGCCTATCTGTGCTATGCCGAAAGGTATCTTCATGCGGCCTGTCTTCTGCACGTTAAGGTAGTTTACGAATATACCCTGTGCTGTCTCGGGGCGCAGATAAATCTTGCTTGCGCTGTCGGCTGTAGAGCCCATCTCGGTTGAGAACATGAGGTTAAACTGGCGCACGTCGGTCCAGTTTTTTGTTCCGCTGATCGGGTCGACGATGCCTTCGTCGAGTATTATCTGCTTCAGCTCGTTGAGGTCCATGGCGTTCATTGCCTCGCTGTAGCGCTCGTGCAGGGCGTCGCGCTTCTTCTGGTTGTCGAGCACGCGTGGGTTGGTCTCGCGGAACTTAGCCTCGTCGAAAGCCTCGCCAAACTTCTTGCGGGCCTTCTCCACTTCCTTGTTTATCTTTTCCTCGTATTTTGCTATCTGGTCTTCAATAAGCACGTCGGCGCGGTAGCGCTTCTTTGAGTCGCGGTTGTCGATGAGCGGGTCGTTGAATGCGTCAACGTGTCCCGATGCCTTCCATATCGTTGGGTGCATAAAGATGGCCGAGTCGATGCCCACGATGTTCTCGTGAAGCAGCACCATGCTCTTCCACCAGTATTCCTTAATATTGTTTTTCAGTTCAACACCGTTCTGTCCGTAGTCGTAAACTGCGGCCAAGCCGTCATAGATGTCGCTGCTCGGGAACACGAATCCGTACTCCTTGCAGTGAGACACTATTTTCTTAAAAACATCTTCTTGTGCCATTGTTGTTTATTTACCTTAAATTTTTATTTCACAGAAAAGCCCTCTGCGAGGGCAACAAAAAGTTATCGTATAAACACTTTTGCGTGCAAAGATAATGCAAAGCTACCGAAACACAAAACTTTTTCACACACATTATTATATTTATTTCATCCTTGGCCCGTGCCGGAGGATGCCTGCCGCCATGCGGCGCGTTATGTTTATTTAACACGGAGACGGCTGCCGGTTTTTCGTTTTTCTTGACAATATAAATTTGTGAAATAGAAAACTTACGCCGAGAGATATGGGTTCGCGGACGGCATAAACGCCATGAAACGACCAAAAAACGGCATCCTGAAACATGAAATGCGGCCTTTCATGATGCAAAAGCATGCCTTTTGGCTACCGAAACATGGCCTTTTGCAGTGGAAAAAACAGTGTTTTACACCACAATTTGCGGTATTTTACATTATCTCATGCCGCCGCAGACCGCGCAAACAAACATAAACAACTGATTACCAAACACTTACACAAAACATGATTTATGCCGGTTTTTCATGTCTGAAGCCGGATTCTTGAGCAGCACGGGCATTCTGAGAGCGTCAAACGGACGGCGACGGGCATTTCCGGTTAACTTTATTTAACCTCGCACAGACCGTCCTCAACGGCATCTCAGCATAAGGCCGCGCTGCCGCTCCTTATATAAAAAATAAAATATTTATTTTGCATTGTCTCCGATTTTAGCTATCTTTGCATAAGATAAGCGGCATCTCAGCATAACACTTAAACATGTTTCAACAAACAAGTTTAGTGGTTCTGCGTTCGATTTGCATTATCTTTGCATAAGATAAGCCGCACGAAGGCATCAAGCTAAAACAAGCCGGGCTGCAAAAGCCACACCGATTTGCATTATCTTTTCTACAGACATACATCATCATGGACGACAATATTAAAGACCCCGAAAACATAGAAGAGCAGGACATGCCCGTTCAGGACGACAGCAACGACATCGAACCCGAAAGCCACTCTGACTATAAGCCGGCCAACAGGTTTGACGCCTCTGCCGTGCATCATCTGAGCGGAATGTACCAGAACTGGTTTCTCGACTACGCATCATACGTTATCCTTGAGCGTGCCGTGCCCCACATCGAAGACGGACTGAAGCCCGTTCAGCGACGCATACTGCACTCTATGAAGCGCATGGACGACGGACGCTACAACAAGGTGGCCAACATCGTGGGCCACACCATGCAGTTTCACCCTCACGGCGACGCATCTATAGGCGACGCGCTCGTGCAGCTCGGACAGAAAGACCTGCTCGTAGACTGCCAGGGTAACTGGGGAAACATACTCACGGGCGACCGTGCCGCCGCTCCGCGATACATCGAGGCGCGCCTGTCTAAGTTTGCGCTCGACGTGGTGTTCAATCCTAAGACCACCGAATGGCAGCTGAGCTACGACGGCCGCAACAAGGAGCCTATCACGCTGCCGGCAAAATTTCCGCTGCTGCTGGCACAGGGAGCCGAGGGCATAGCCGTGGGATTGTCGTCAAAGATTCTGCCGCACAACCTTAACGAGATATGCGACGCCGCCATAAGCTATCTGCACGGCGAGCCGTTTACGCTCTATCCAGACTTCCCCACCGGCGGAAGCATCGACGTGAGCAAATACAACGAGGGACAGCGCGGGGGCACGCTGAAGGTGAGGGCAAAGATAGAAAAGCTCGACAGCAAGACGCTCGTGATACGCGAGATACCCTTCGGCAAGACCACAACTACGCTTATCGACTCGATACTCAAGGCCATCGAGAAGGGCAAGATAAAGGCACGCAAGGTGGACGACAACACGGCCGCACAGGTGGAGATACAGGTGCACCTGGCTCCAGGCGTGTCGTCAGACAAGGCCATCGACGCCCTCTACGCCTTCTCCGACTGCGAGATAAACATCTCGCCCAACTGCTGCGTAATCGAAGACAACAAGCCGCAGTTTCTGACCGTGAACGACGTGCTGCGCCACTCTACCGACCGCACCATGGCCCTGCTGCGCAAGGAGCTCGAGATACGCAAGCATGAGCTGCTCGAGCAGCTCCACTTCTCGTCGCTCGAAAAGATATTCATCGAGGAGCGCATCTACAAAGACCGCAAGTTTGAGCAGGCTCCCGACATGGACGCAGCATGCGAGCACATCGACAACAGGCTGACGCCGTTCTATCCGCAGATGATACGCGAGGTTACAAAGGACGACATCCTGCGCCTCATGGACATCAAGATGGCACGCATACTGAAGTTCAACAAGGACAAGGCCGAGGAGCTGATAGCCAAGATAAAGGCCGAAGTGGACGACATAAACCATAAGCTGAACAACATGGTTGAGGTTACGGCCGACTGGTTCAGATATCTGAAGGAGAAATACGGAGCCGCACATCCCCGACTGACCGAGATAAAGAACTTCGACACCATCGAGGCTACAAAGGTCATCGAGGCCAACGAGAAGCTGTATATCAACCGCAACGACGGCTTCATAGGCACCGGACTGAAGAAAGACGAGTTTGTGTGCAACTGCTCCGACATCGACGACATCATCATCTTCTACAAGGAAGGCAAGTATAAGGTGGTGCGCGTGGCCGACAAGATATTCGTTGGCAAGAACATCCTGCACGTGGCCGTGTTCAAGAAGAACGACCGCCGCACCGTCTACAACGTTGTCTACCGCGACGGAAAGCAGGGCAAATACTTCATGAAGCGCTTCTGCGTGACCAGCATTACGCGCGACCGCGAATACGAGTTCACGCAAGGCACGCCCGGCTCGCGCGTGGTTTACTTCACCGCCAACCCCAACGGCGAGGCCGAGGTGATAAAGATTACGCTCGACCCGGCACCGCGACTGAAGAATATCTTTAAGGAGAAAGACTTCTCTGAGGTTGCCATCAAGAGCCGCGGGGCAAAGGGCGTGGTTATGACACGCTTCAACGTGCACCGCATATCGCTCAAGAGCCACGGCCACAGCACGCTGGGCGGACGCAAGGTGTGGTTCGACCCCGACGTCAAACGACTCAACTACGACAGCCACGGACGCCTGCTCGGCGAGTTTAACGAGGACGACAGCATACTGGTGGTGCTCGACAACGGCGACTTCTATCTCACCAACTTCGACGCCAACAACCATTATGAAGACAACATAAAGATTATCGAGAAGTTCGACGAGCACAAGGTTTGGACCGCCGTGCTCTACGACGCCGACCAGCAGGGCTATCCTTACCTGAAGCGATTCACCATGGAAGCCACCAAGCGCAAGCAGAACTACGTGAGCGACAACCCGGCAAGCCGGCTCGTGGCGCTCACCGACGAGCCTTATCCGCGCTTCCTCGTAACCTTCGGAGGACGCGACGCCTTCCGCGGCACGATGGAGATTGAGGCCGAACAGTTTGTAGGCGTAAAGGGATTCAAGGCCAAAGGCAAGCGCATAACCAACTGGGAGACGGAGAGCATAGAGCAGCTTGAGCCGGCACAACAGCCAGAACAGGAGCCTGAAGACAGCACACCTGAAGAGCAGCCGGCTGAAGAGACACCGCAACAGGAGAACCTCGACCCCGATGCAGGCAAGAGCCAACAGCAGGTGATAGACGAGATTACAGGACAGCTCAGCCTTTTCAACGACAATGAAGATAATTAAGCTATTAACGCTCGCGGCCATGCTTGCCTCCTCTGCGGCGGCATGTGCCCTGCCCTGCGGCAACGGGCCTGAAGACGGGACGACGCTGCACGGCAGCCTCAACACAGGCAACGTATATGCCCCCGACACCATAAGGAACAACAAGATTATAACCAACGCCCAGATGATAGGCATCGGGGCGGTAAACATTCTAGACACTTACCTCTCGCCCGAGAAGTATCGCGGCACCGAGCTGCGCTACATTTCACACACGCTGCGCGAGCGCAGGGACAGCCGCTGGTCGCGCCTGATAGTACATCAGGGCAACATGTCCTACAGCGACAACCGCTCGGGCAACGGCGGCGAGATAGCCGGAGCCTACACGTTCAGCTACGGCGTACACTACAACTGGAACTTCTTCGACGGCAGCCTCAACGTCAAGGCCGGCGCACAGGCCGATGTCAACGTTGGCTTTCTCTACAACACGCGCAACAGCAACAACCCTGCGCAGGCACGCCTGTCGCTCAACATATCGCCGTCGGCAGCCGCCACATACCGCTTTCGCCTGTGGCAGCACAACTACTCGCTGCGCTATGAGCTTAGCGTTCCGCTCATGGGACTGATGTTCAGCCCCAACTACGGACAGTCGTACTACGAGATTTTCAGCCGCGGCAACTACGACCACAACATCGTGCCTACCACCTTCGGCAGCACGCCGTCGCTGCGCCAGATGCTCACCTTCGACTTCTCGCTCGGCCGCACCACGCTGCGCCTTGGCTACATGGGCGACTTCCAGCAGGCCAGGGTGAACAACCTGAAATATCATTCTTACTCTAACATGCTGCTCATCGGCATTGTCAGACAGTTCAACATAACTAAAATAGTACCATGAGAAGAGTCTTAAACTTTCTGCTTCCGCTCATCGTGGCACTTGCCGCCGTGTCGTGTGTCGACGAAGAGGAGTACAGCGACGACCCGCGCGGCAACTTCGAGGCGCTCTGGAAGATAATGAACGAACACTATTGCTTCTTCGACTATAAGAACAGCGAGTACGGACTCGACTGGAACGAGGTGTATGCGCGCTACAGCCGGCAGATAGACGACGGCATGACGAGCACCCAGCTGTTTGAAGTATTGGGCAACATGCTCGGCGAACTGCGCGACGGACACGTCAACATGTACGCCTCGTTCGACCAGTCGCGCTACTGGAGCTGGAAGGAAGACTATCCCGCCAACTTCAGCGACTCGCTGCAACGGCGCTATCTTGGCACCGACTACAAGATTTCTTCGGGCATAAAATACCGCAAGCTCGACGACAACATAGGCTACATCTACTGCGGATCGTTCTCCAACGCAATAGGCAGCGGCAACCTTAACGACATACTGATGGACCTCGCCACGTGCAACGCTCTCATCGTTGACGTGAGAGACAACGGCGGAGGAATGCTTACCTCGGCCGAAACCCTGGCGTCGCGCTTCACCGACGAGGAGATTCTCGTGGGCTACATGCAGCACAAGACAGGCCCCGGCCACAACGATTTCTCCGAACCGGAGGAGCAGAAGCTGAAGCCTTCGAGCGGACTCAGATGGCACAAGCCCGTGGCCGTGCTCACCAACAGGGCCGTGTTCAGCGCCGCCAACGAGTTTGTCAAGTATATGAAGTGCTGCCCCGGCGTAACCGTCATCGGCGACAAGACGGGCGGAGGCGCAGGCATGCCCTTCAGCAGCGAGCTGCCCAACGGCTGGTCGGTGCGCTTCAGCGCATGCCCCATGTACGACCGCGACATGAACTGCACCGAGTTTGGCATAGAGCCCGACCATAACGTACAGCTCACCGACAGCGACTTTGCCAAGGGCCGCGACACAATAATAGAATATGCACGCAACATCCTTAACCAATGAACAACAGCAACACTTCTGACACAATAAGGCTCGACAACCTTACCATAGGATACAAGACACACGACGGCATACGCACCGTGGCAAAGGACATCAACGCTTCTATAAAGAGTGGCAAGCTGACATGCCTCGTCGGGACCAACGGCATCGGCAAGTCTACGCTGCTCAGAACGCTGTCGGGATTTCAGCCACGGCTTGACGGAAGCATTGTCATCAACGGCAGCGAGCTGTCGGGCTACACTCCGCGCGACCTCTCGCGCATAGTCAGCGTGGTGCTTACGTCGAGGCCGTCGTCGATAAACTTCACCGTAGAAGAGATAGTGGCACTTGGCCGCACGCCCTACACCGGATTCTGGGGAACGCTCAATGATGCCGACAAAGAGATTGTAAGCGAGAGCATCAGGCTTGCCGGAATATCCCATCTGGCCAAGCGCAACGCAATGTCGCTAAGCGACGGAGAGCGTCAGAAGATGATGATAGCCAAGGCACTTGCACAGCAGACGCCCGTGATAATGCTCGACGAGCCCACCGCCTTTCTCGACTATCCGAGCAAGGTGGAGACAATGCTCCTGCTGACACGTCTGTGCCGCGAGGAAGGCAAGACGATATTCATGTCGTCGCACGACCTCGAACTCGTCATTCAGCTTGCCGACATCTTATGGGTTATGGAGCAGGGCGGCACCATATCTGTAGGCGCTCCCAAGGCTCTCGCCGACGAGGGAACGCTCAGCCGCTTCATCGAGCGCACCGGCATAATGTTCGACAAAGAGGCAATGCGCATAACCGTATGCAAGAGCGGCGCCGACTGACATTTTAAGACGATATTAAAACTGCAGGCATACACATTAGTATGAATATGTATGCCTTGCTTAAAAAATTCCAAGAATTTATATTTTTTGTACACACCTGTGATAAGTCGTGATTAATTATTAAATTTGCATCAGAAACATAAAGTTCATAAGCCATGCAATCCATACTTATCATAGAAGATGACAAAAGAGTGGCCGACCTGCTGAAAGCTGGACTTGAGGAAAGCGGATACCATACAATGGTGGCATACGACGGTGCCATGGGGCTGCGGCTGTTTGCATCCAACAGCTTCAACCTTGTGCTTTCAGACGTTATTCTTCCAAAGCTGGACGGTTTTGAACTTTGCAAGGAGATACGCAAGACCAATGCATCTGTACCCATACTCATGCTGACAGCCCTTGGCTCTACTAACGACAAGCTCGACGGTTTCGATGCCGGAGCCGACGACTACATGGTTAAGCCTTTCGACTTCCGTGAGCTAAACGCACGTATCAAGGCGCTGCTTAAGCGCAACACCAACATCGCGACAGAGCAGCCCGAGGAGCTGAAATATGCCGATCTGACGATAAATCTCAAAAGAAAGGAAGTCTGGCGAAACGGGGTAATGATAAAGCTGTCGCCCAAGGAGTATAACCTGCTGCTGTATCTGACAGAGAATGCCGAGCGCGTTATAAGCCGCACGGAGATTGCGGAGAAAGTATGGAACACCCACTTCGACACTGGTACAAACTTCATCGACGTTTACATAAACTATCTCCGCAAGAAAGTTGACAAGGAATTTGAAATCAAACTAATACACACAAGGCCGGGAATAGGCTTTATCTTCACCGACAAGCCATGAAAATACGCACAGCCCTGACATTAAAGAACACATGCGCCACGGCAGCCGTTTTCCTGCTGTGCACAATATTAATCTATATTGTCAGCGAACATACCCGTAGCAAGACCTTCTTTCATGACCTGAGAAGCGAAGCCATAACAAAGGCACATCTGTTCCTGCAGAACAAGGTTGACCCAAAGACAATGCAGGACATCTACCTTAACAACAAGGAATTTATCAATGAAGTAGAGGTTGCCATTTACACGCCCGACTTCAAGATGCTGTATCACGACGCTGTGCAGAACGATATAATAAAGGAAAACCGCCAGATGATAAGCAGCATCCTGAACAAGAAGGAAATAGAGTTTTATATAGGCAAATATCAGGGCATAGGCATGCTCTACACCCTCAACGGCAAGAACTACATCGTAACGGCTGCCGCCTACGACGGCTACGGATATGCCAACTTGACAAAACTGAAGAATGCGCTGCTCGTCTTGTTCATCATAGGTCTAACCCTGCTGTTCGCAACAGGCTACATACTTGCACGCACTGCGCTGCGCCCGATAAGGGAGATTGTAAAGGAAGCAGACATCATTACCGCGTCGCAAATATCAAGAAGGCTGCCCGTAAAGAACAGAAAAGACGAACTCGGCGAGCTTTCCACCACATTCAATGCCCTTCTGAACCGCCTCGAAGTTTCGTTCAACGCACAAAAGATGTTCGTCAGCAACGTATCGCACGAGCTGAGAACTCCGCTTGCAGCCCTGATTGCCGAGCTCGACATAGCATCTCAGAAAGAACGCAGCTGCCAGCAATACCGCACGACAATACTAAACGCACTTAACGACGCAAGACGCATGACCAAACTGATTGACGGACTTCTTAATCTTGCCAAGGCCGACTATCAGCAGGAACAGATAAAGATGGAGCACATACGCCTGGACGAACTGCTGCTCGACGTCAGAGAATTTATCCTGAGGGCACACCCTGATTACCATGTAGAAATAATATTCGAACAGGAAGAAGCCGAAGACGACAGCCTGATAACCGTAAACGGCAACCATTATCTGCTGTCGATAGCATTCTCAAACCTCATCGAGAACAACTGCAAATATTCGGCCGACCACTCCTCGTTCATACAAATATCCTATTGGGACAAATGCGCAGTGGTGCGCTGTTCTGACGACGGTATGGGAATGTCTGACACCGACAAGCAGCATCTTTTCAAACTGTTCTACCGCGGCGAACAGGAGAAAGTGGCCGAAGGTCACGGAATAGGCATGGCCCTTTCACAAAAGATTATCCGTCTGCACAGAGGCGATATCGCCGTACATTCGGAAAAAGAAAAGGGCACAACCTTTATAGTAGAGCTTCCGCACATATAGCTGCAACCGGAGAAGGGCGCCAGCACGGACAGCTACAATTCGCCGCCACGCAGTTCACGGCGATGCCAGCCTGCACTTATAACGCCGGCATGAGCCTGCAGCCGCCGTATTATCAGTTCTGACAAAGTCCTGTCATCACCACGTGCCTCAAAATCACAGAACACGACAAACACGCCATCAGCCTCCTTATAGAACAGCTCATTGACCCTTGCCTCGCCAAAAAGCAAGGTGTTCGTTATAATATTCCTTACGGCGTCAAGCGACTCCTTATCACATTCCACCTTTACGGTCAGCGACGCCGCCCCCTCAAACTTTGTTTCGATAAAATGGCATAAAGGCCTGAAAAGGCAATGAGTGACAAGTACACAGGCAACAAGGACCGCCAGCTCAGAGAAGAAGCCGACTCCGGCAAGGGTTCCGCATGCGGCAGAACACCATATCGTGGCAGCCGTATTGAGTCCTCTCACGTTGAATCCGTCTTTCAGAATAAGTCCTCCGCCCAAGAAGCCTATGCCCGAAACTATCTGCGCCGCAACTCTTGAAGGGTCGCCGTTTTGAGACGTTATGGCATACGACAACACCGTGAAAGCGGCAGACCCTACAGAAACAAGAATGTTGGTGCGCAGTCCGGCGTTGCGCTGCCTGCACTGACGCTCCAGCCCGATCAACGCTCCGGCAAGAAAAGCGCTGCCCATCCTTATCAGATAATCAACAAACAGAATCATAAGTTTTTTATGCAAAGTTAGCCCTGCGGCAGCAGAACGGCTGTTAGAAAATCATTAGACCCGGATTAAAATTTTATTAGAACTTTCTCTAATGATTTTCTAATACCGTTCTAATGACATTCTAACGGCCTTACAGAAAAACATTTCCGACTTTTGCAGCGCAAAAAACAATAGTATTAATCTAAAAACACGGATACGCTATGTGGAAGAAAACGCGCAAGATGAAATTAGAATTCAATGCCGAGAAGATTTTTCTGGCATCAGAACTGCCTATGAGCTCTGTGTTCAGCTATTTCCAGACAGCCCCGCAGGGCCTGAACAATGAGGAAGTGGAAAAAAGACAATCGCTTTACGGAAGAAACGAAGTGGAGCATGAAAAGAAGATGCATCCGCTGACAATGCTTATAAAGGCCTTTATAAATCCCTTCATCGGAGTGCTTACGGCTCTGATAATCATTTCGTATATTATTGATGTATATATCGCCGCTCCCGAGGAAAAAGACTTCACGTCGATAATTATCATAGCCTCGATGGTAATACTCAGCACCATTCTCCGCTTCTGGCAGGAATACAAGGCCAGCGTGTCGAGCGAGGCGCTGCAGAAGATGGTCACCAACACATGCACCGCTAAAAGAGACGACGGCACGGAACACGAGATCGGCATATCGTCGCTCGTGCCCGGAGACATCGTGAAACTGGCGGCAGGAGACATGATTCCGGCAGACATACGCATCATAGAGACGAAAGACCTCTTTGTAAGTCAGGGCACACTGACTGGAGAGTCGGAGGCTATAGAGAAGAGAGCGGAGGCAAGCGGAGGCGACAGCCGCGGGCGAAGCATAGTGGAACTCGAGAACATCTGCTTCATGGGCTCCAACGTGGTGAGCGGCTCTGCCACGGGCATCGTTGTGTCCACAGGCAACAACACGTATCTCGGCACCATAGCCCGGAGCATTGCCGGCCACCGTGCCTCTACCGCCTTCGACAAAGGCATTGCCAAGGTGAGCATGCTGCTCATACGCTTCATGCTGATAATGGTTCCGTTTGTATTTCTGGTGAACGGTCTGACAAAGGGCGAATGGCTCGACGCCTTCCTCTTTGCGGTGTCTGTAGCCGTGGGCCTTACGCCCGAGATGCTTCCGATGATCGTAACGGTCAACCTGTCGAAGGGAGCCGTTGCCATGTCGCGCAAGAAGACTATTGTGAAAGATCTCAACGCCATACAGAACTTCGGAGCCATGAACATACTGTGTACTGACAAGACCGGCACGCTGACCTGCGACCAGATTGTGCTCGAGAAGTATATAAACGCCGACGGCACAAGCGACAACAGCAGACGGATACTGCGCCACGCCTACTTCAACAGCTTCTTCCAGACAGGCCTGAAGAACCTTATGGACAAGGCCATACTGTCGCATGTAAGGGAGCTTGAGATGGAGTCTGTCAGGGAGAGCTACAAGAAGGTGGACGAGATACCCTTCGACTTCACGCGCCGCAGGATGTCGGTAGTGGTTGAAGACGTCAGCGGCAAGAGACAGATAATAACCAAGGGTGCAGTAGAAGAGATGATGCAGATATGCTCGCACACCGAAGTGGGCAACAGGGTGATGCCTTTTACGCCTGAATTAAGGGCCAAGGCTTACGAGATAAGCAAGCGCATGAACCGCCAGGGACTGCGCGTGCTGGCCGTGGCACACAAGAGTTTTCTGAGCAAGGAGAACAACTTTGCCGTTGAAGACGAGAGCGGCATGGTGCTTATAGGCTTCCTGGCATTTCTCGATCCGCCCAAGCAGTCGGCGGCCGGAGCCATAAGGCAGCTCCATGCCCACGGAATAGAGGTGAAGGTGGTGTCGGGAGACAACGACGCCGTTGTGCGCACGATATCAAGACAGGTGGGCATCGACACGACAAACGTGCTCACCGGTGCGGAGCTGAGCGCCATGAACGACGAAGAAAAGCGTGAGGCTGTGGCCAGGACAAGGGTGTTTGCCAAGGTTACGCCCATGCAGAAGACCGAGATTATAGCTCTGCTGCAGACTCAGGGCAACACGGTAGGCTTTCTGGGCGACGGCATCAACGACGCTGCAGCCCTGCGTCAGTCGGACATAGGCATATCTGTTGACTCTGCCGTAGACATAGCCAAGGAGAGCGCCGACATAATACTTCTGGAAAAAGACCTCATGGTGCTGGAGAACGGCGTGATAGAAGGGCGCCGCACCTTCGGCAACATAATAAAGTATGTGAAGATGACCGCCGGCTCCAACTTCGGCAACATGTTCAGCGTGATGGCCGCAAGCGCCTTCCTGCCCTTCCTGCCTATGCTCCCGATACACCTGCTCGTGCAGAACCTTCTGTACGACATGTCGCAGACGGCCATACCGTTCGACCGCATGGACGACGATTATCTCAGCAAGCCGCGCCGCTGGGACGCCTCCGACCTGAGCCGCTTCATGATATACACGGGGCCCATAAGCTCCATATTCGACATCACCACCTATCTGCTCATGTGGCACGTGTTCGGGTGCAGCTCGCCCGGTGCACAGTCGCTGTTCCAGTCGGGATGGTTTGTAGAGGGACTGCTGTCGCAGACACTCATCGTGCACATGATACGCACCAAGAAAATTCCGTTCATACAGAGCCGCGCATCGTGGCCGGTGATGTGCATGACGCTGGCGAT
The DNA here is from genome assembly GCF_000431195.1 of Prevotella sp. CAG:255. Lineage (NCBI taxonomy): Bacteria > Pseudomonadati > Bacteroidota > Bacteroidia > Bacteroidales > Prevotellaceae > Prevotella > Prevotella sp. CAG:255. The sequence continues at coordinate 29,651 of NZ_HF986761.1, forward strand.
AATGGCGGCAGGAATAATAATACCCTTCACGCGCTTCGGCTCGTGCATCGGCCTTACGCCCCTGCCTCTGTCCTACTTTCCCTGGCTGGCGGCAACGCTCATAGCCTACTGCGTGCTGACGCAGGTCGTGAAGGAATGGTATATCAGGCGGTTTAAGAGATGGCTCTGAGCAGATGAACAAGATTGCATGCCTCATCATCGCGGCGGCGGCATATGGCTGCTGCCGCGCCACGGCACAGGACATCAGCGCGCAACTTACAGCCGAGATGCAGGCCGACGCCGGGGGACACACCAACGTGTCGAGCCTGCTGCGCATTGACTTCACGCAGCCTTTATGCAAAGGCGTAAGGCTCGATATGGCTGTCATAAGCATAGCAAGGACGCGCAGCGGGGGCATAGACGGCAGCCGTCAGGGCTTCTCAAACATCGACGAAGACAACACCACGCTGGCTCCGGCCGTGGCCGGACTGACCTTTACATCGGGCGGCAGCATGCTGTTTGCCGGCATACGCAACATGAACGAAGACTACTTCACGTCGCACTTCATGTCTCTGTTCACCAACAGCTCATGCGGCATATTCCCAACCATATCGGCCAACTACCGCATAGCCAACTATCCGCTGGCATCCATGGGCATTCACCTTGAGCGGAAAATAAGGGAACTGACCATAATGGCATCGGTCTACAACGGCGTGGGATACAAGAGTTTTTCGGGCCGTCAGAATGTTTTCAGGCTTTGTCCTGAATCCGACGGCCTGTTTTCAATATTATCCGTAAATTATCAAAACAATGGCAGCACTTTTAATATTGGAGCTAACCTGCATTATGGCAATAACGTGCCTTATGAGGAACTTGCAGGCACCGCGACGGCAGAAAAGGCGCAGAAGACGCAGAAGAAGACAGCAACAGGGGCTGTATGGGGATATGCCGAACTGATGATTGCGCCACGGATGTGCGCCATCATGCAGTATTCGGCCAACCCGTCAAAGGGCGTCATCTGCCGGAGATATGCAGGCATAGGACTTGTAAGGACGATGCGCAATGCCGAACTGGGCGTCTTTACCGATCGCGCCGTGTATAAGGACGAAACCGAATGGGCGGCGGAACTTACGTGCCGGATAAACTGCTTAGGCAGGGGATATCTGCAGCCTGCGATACATCTGATAAAGAACTCTGACGGGGCTTACTGCGCAGGACTGCTGCGGATGAGCTACACGATATGAACCGACGATGCTGACCGTGACGGCGGAGCATGGCGGCTGTATAACGCCACGCATCATCAGCTGCATGTCAGCAACAGAAATGCGTGCCGTAGTGCATGTCTGAAATGCGAAAAAAACGTACAAAACGCCAACCGGTTAACGCCTCCAGAATAGCGATGCTCATCACGGCGCTGCGGTTTTGGCTAAAAAACAGCCAAAATAAGCATCTTCAGTTAAGCCGTTGATATATTGCGCTTTACATATTTTACGCCGTCAACCGGCAGCTTTAAAAAGTGGAAATCAGGCATTTTTTATGCCAAAAGCTATGCTTTTGCAACACAAAATGTGCCCTTTGAGCATTCAAAACGTATGCTTTCAAGGCACAAAAAGTGCCTGCTCTGCATCATCATCACGCCAAAACGCAAACAGATGTTAACAAAGCAGCATCCTACGCCCTACCCGTTTAATCTTCATTAACTTTCATTTTTCCAGATAAGAAAAAACTTTTGTCCTGATATTTTACTTCCGGACATGCCGGCGGCAGCATAAATCTGCAACGCGAATGCAACGGTCTGAAGCCGGCAGCGGCACGCATACGTCATCAGCCGGTGAGGCAGACCGATGCATGCCGTTATCGGTAAAAAAGACGCAAAAATAGGCATTTATGTAAAAATGGTACTTTTTTCTGTAATACGGATAGCGCGTCAACGGGATAATAAATATAACTTTGCAGAGCAAAGAGCAGCCGGAGCATTCACGGCAGACTGGCATACGGCAGCGCAACCGCTACCGGCAGGGACTGAAGAAACAACAAATAACACTATATGTATATGAAAACGTTAATAGCATTGGCAGCCGCGCTGCTGTTCAACTTGTGCGCGCAGGCTCAGCCTAAAGTTTACTTTACCAAAGAGATTTCGCCCGAAGCACTCGTGCGCATATACAAGGCCCTGGGCAAGGAGGCCAAAGGCCGAGTGGCCGTAAAGATAAGCACGGGCGAGGCCGGAGGCAACAATTATCTTAAGCCTACGCTCATACGCAACCTCGTAGACGAGGTAGGCGGCACCATCGTAGAGTGCAACACGGCATACGCCGGCAGCCGCAACACGTCAGAGGCTCACTGGAAAACGATACACGAGCACGGCTTCGACTCGATCTTTGCCGTCGACATCATGGACGAATACGGCGACATTAGGATTCCGGTGAAGGACAAGAAGCACATAAAATACGACATCGTGGGCGCACATCTGGCCAACTACGACTTCATGATAAACCTGGCCCACTTCAAGGGTCATGCCATGGGAGGCTTCGGCGGAGTGCTTAAAAACCAGTCGATAGGCGTGGCATCGAGCGCAGGCAAGGCGTACATACACACCGCAGGCAAGGTGCAGAGCCAGGAGGAACTGTGGAACAATCTGCCCGCACAAGACTATTTTCTTGAGAGCATGGCGGCAGCTGCCCAGGCCGTGGCCGACTATTTCGACGGAAACATCATCTACATCAACGTGATGAACAACATGAGCGTCGACTGCGACTGCGACAGTCATCCTGCCGCTCCGGCCATAAAGGACATGGGCATAATGGCATCGCTCGACCCCGTGGCACTCGACCAGGCATGCCTCGACAAGATTTTTAACCACAAAGCCTCTGCCGGCGACGACAACAAGCCGCTCATAGAGCGCATCAACCGCCAGCACGGCACATACATAACCGACTATGCGGAGAAGATAGGGCTTGGCAGCAAGACCTACACTCTCGTAGATATAGACAATTAATAACTTCTTCTACAACTGAATGAGCCGGACGGGACCCGGCAGAACACCTGCTCAAATAGCCAGAATCGTTGAAATACCGACTGACAAGTCGAATCCTAATTTTGTCCTCCAACAACGGCTGACCGCAGGAGCCGGCATCTGCCTGTCCCACCGGCTTTTATCACAGACACATCATCAGCAAGACAAACTTATGAACAAGACATTATTTTCAGCCTTATTCATCGCCTTAACTGTTACAACATCAAACGCACAGACCGACTCGCTCACATATCAGCTCGACAACATTGTCGTAACGGGCACGCGCAGCACAGCCAGCATAGGACATCTGCCTGCCACGGTTACGGTGGTGGGCCGCGAGACTCTCACAGAGACTCAGCGCACAAGCGTGCTGCCCACCCTTGCCGAATATGTGCCCGGACTGTTTGTAACCTCGCGCGGAATGCTCGGCTATGGCGTAAGCGACGGTGCTGCCGGCACTATTTCAATGCGCGGACTCAGCAGCTCGCAGGGCCGCTTCATGGTGCTCATCGACGGCCATCCGCAATATCAGGGCATCTTCGGCCACTCCATAAGCGACTCTTATCAGACCATGCTTGCCGACCATGTCGAGGTGATGCGCGGCCCGGCCTCAACGCTCTACGGATCCAACGCCATGGGCGGAGTTATAAACATCGTAACCAGAAAGATGAAGTCAGACGGCGTAAAGACCGACGTACATCTCGGCGGAGGCTCTTACGGCACATTCCAGGGCGAGCTGACCAACCGCATAAGGAGCGGCAGGTTTTACAGCGTTGTGTCGGGACAATATGCCCGCACCGACAACAACAGGCCGCGCATGGGCTTCGAGCAGTATGGCGGATACGTCAAGCTGGGCTACGACATGTCGCAACATTGGTCGGCATACGCAGACATCAACCTCACCCACTTCAACGCCTCTTATCCCGGAAGCGTGCAGGTGCCCGTTTATGACGCACGCCAATGGATTACGCGCGGCGTGGCATCTGTAGTTGTGAGCAACGACTACGGCAGCACATCGGGAGCCGTCAGTGCCTATTACAACTTCGGACGGCACAAGATCAACGACGGATATGAGGACGGCGAGCAGCCCAAGGACTATTACTTCAGGTCGGACGACGCCCTCGCCGGACTGTCCGTATACCAGAACATCAGGCTGCTGCGGGGCAACCTGACCACCATAGGACTCGACTATCAGCACATCTACGGCAAGGCATGGAACCGCGACAGGGCTTCGGGCGAGACCACTTCAGTCATAGGTCATGAGAATGAGAACGAGATAGCAGGCTACGTTGACATAAGCCAAGATCTGCTTTCGTGGCTCACACTGAGTGCCGGAATACGCCTCGACCACCACTCGCAGTCGGGCACTGAGTGGATTCCGCGCGGCGGCATTGTGTCGAGAGTTATAAGAAACGGCGAGATAAAGGCCATGGTGAGCAAGGGTTTCCGCAATCCGTCGATACGCGAGATGTATTTCTGGAAGCCCGCCAACGACGAGCTGCGCCCCGAACGCATAATGAACTACGAGCTGTCGTGGTCTCACAAGCTGCCGTCGACAGGCCTAAGCTACGGCGTCAACCTCTATTACATGAAGGGCAGCAACATCATCCAGCAGCAGATGGTGGACGGACGGCCTATGAACGTGAACACGGGAGCCATTGAAAACAGCGGTGCCGAACTCGACCTTAGTTGGAGAATAAACAGCTGCTGGCAGGTGAACGGCAACTACAGTCTGCTGCACATGCACAATCCTGTTGTGGGAGCGCCCGAGTCTAAGCTGTGGCTCGGAGCTAACTATAAGTCGGGACGATGGAACGTAAACGGCGGACTGCAGTATCTCAGCGGCCTTTACACCCAGACCGGCGCCGACGAAGTGAAGGAAAACGTTGCCCTGCTCAACGCCACCGTAAGCTACAGAGCTTGCCGCATGATGCAGCTGTGGGTAAAGGGCGAGAACCTTCTGGCACAGAAATATGAAATCAACTACAGCTACCCTATGCCAAAGGCAACGTTCATGGCAGGCGTAAACCTGTCTTTCTAAATGTAGCCGCCAGGTCGAACGATATCCCAGACATTCACTGCCGGCTAAAAGCGGATTACAGAATAATAAAAAAAACATAAACTTACACCGCCTAATGGGCGCAAAGAGAGAGAATAAAAAGAATTTATATTATTTTTGCATTGCGAACAAAACAAGAAAAACATTATGATTGGAACACCTGAACTTATTTTAATCGTGCTGGCGCTGGTGCTGCTCTTCGGCGCAAAGAAGATACCCGAACTGATGAAGGGTCTCGGACAAGGCGTCAAGAGCTTTAAGGACGGCATGAACGGCAAGATAGACGACACTGCTGAAGACAAGGAGAAGAAGAAGGACGAATGAGCAACGCTGAAAGCAACAGCGGCACGCCGCAGACGTTCTGGGATCATCTCGAGGAGTTAAGGGGGTGCATCCTGCGCATGCTTGCGGCGGCAGCAGCGGCAGCGGCCGCAGCCTTCGGCTTCAAGGAAGAGCTGTTCGGCATAGTGCTTGCTCCTGCCGACCCTGACTTCATAACCTACAGGATACTGGGCGCGGAGCCGTTTAAGTTTCAACTGATAAACACCGGGCTGACAGAGCAGTTCATGATACATCTGAAGACGGCGCTGGCCGCAGGTCTGCTCATAGCCTCGCCCTACATTCTGTATCTGCTGTTCAGATTTGTGTCTCCGGCCCTGTATGACAACGAGCGGCGCTACTCTGTAAGCATCACCCTTTGGGCCTACGCCATGTTCCTTATGGGCGTTGCCGTCAACTATTTTGTAGTGTTTCCTCTCACCGTCCGTTTTCTCGGCACCTATCAGGTAAGCGCTGCAGTGATGAACATGCTCAGCATAAGCTCGTATATGGACACCCTCCTGGGCATGAGCCTCGTCATGGGCGCCGTGTTCGAGATACCGGTGATAAGCTGGCTTCTGGCCCGCTTCGGACTTCTGAAGGCCCGCTGGATGTCACACTATCGCCGCCACGCCATAATAGTGATACTCATCCTTGCCGCCGTGATAACGCCTACATCCGACATGTTCACCATGCTTATCGTCTCGCTGCCTATATGGCTGCTCTATGAGGCAAGCATAATGATAGTGAGAATTACCGAAAAGAAACAATAATAATCTGAAAACAATATCTATAAACCATGCTAAGAAAAATAAGAATCTTGCTGGCAGCAGTAACCTTCACTCTGATTACGCTGCTCTTTCTCGACCTGACAGGCTCGCTGCACGCATGGCTCGGATGGCTGGCCAAGATACAGTTCTGGCCTGCCGTGCTGGCTTTGAACGTGGCTGTAGTGGCCGGTCTTCTGATTTTAACACTGATATTCGGGCGCATCTACTGCTCCGTAATATGTCCGCTGGGCATAATGCAGGACCTCATATCTGCCCTGCACGGCAGACGAAAGCGCAACCGCTTCAGCTTCTCGCCCGAAAAGCGCTGGCTGCGCTACGGCGTGCTGGTAGTGTTTCTGGCGTCATGCGTTGCCGGAATCAACGTAATCGTGTCGCTGCTTGCGCCCTACAGTTCTTACGGCCGTATGGTCAACAGCATCTTGCGCCCCGTATGGACGGCAGGCAACAACGTGCTGGCATCGCTTGCCGAGCGCATGGACAGCTACGCTTTCTACAGCGTTGACGTGTGGATGCGCAGCCTGCCTACGCTCATAATTGCCGCCGTGACGTTCGTGATAATTGCCGTGCTGGCATGGCGCGGGGGCAGAACTTACTGCAATACGATATGCCCCGTTGGCACAATTCTGAGTTTCTTTGCACGTTTCTCGTGGTTCAAGGTCAGCATTGACGGCGACAAATGCGTAAGCTGCCGCCTCTGCGAGAAGAACTGCAAGGCGTCAGCCATCGACGTAAAGACCGGCCGCATTGACTATAGCCGCTGCGTGGTGTGCGGCAACTGCATAGGCAAATGTAATAAGGATGCCATAAGATATGTTCACCCGGCTAAAGCTGAGGCACGCAAAGCTGAAGCCAAGCATGAAGGAGGAAACGAAAGCAGCAGCATTGACAGCGGCAGAAGATCGTTCCTGCTCGGTGCTGCAATGGCAACTACGGCTGCCGCGCTGGCTCAGGAGAAGAAGAAGGTGGACGGCGGACTGGCTGTCATTGAGGACAAGGTGCAGCCCGAACGCGCCACGCCGATAACTCCTCCCGGCTCTATGTCTGCACGCCACATGGCCCAGCACTGCACGGCATGCCAGCTCTGCGTGTCGGCATGCCCCAACGACGTGCTGCGCCCGTCGTCTGACTTGTCAAAACTGATGCAGCCGACAATGTCGTATGAGCGCGGCTACTGCCGCCCCGAATGCACCCGATGCAGCGATGTATGCCCTACGGGTGCCATCAAGCCGATAACACGCGAGGACAAGTCGGCCACACAGATAGGACATGCCGTGTGGATAAAGAAAAACTGCGTGAGCGTTACTGACGGCGTTGCCTGCGGCAACTGTGCCCGCCACTGCCCCGTGGGAGCCATAACGATGATACCGCTCCACCCCGGCACCGACTCAAAGCTAACCATTCCTGCCGTGAACGAGGCGAGATGCATCGGCTGCGGAGCGTGCGAAAACCTCTGTCCGGCACGTCCGTTCAGCGCCATCTATGTTGAGGGACACGAAGTTCACCGCACGGTATAGCTTCACCCCGATGTCTCTTTATCAACAACTAAAAAACAATTACCGTTATGAGTAAAGACATAAACAGAAGAAGTTTTCTGAAACTGCTCGGAGGCGGAGCCGTGGCCACATCGGCACTGCTCACCGCCTGCAAGGGCAACGACAATAAATCCACTGCCGCCAAGGAACCGCCCAAGGGCAAGATGACCTACCGCACCAACCCCAAAACCGGCGAGAAGGTGTCTATCCTGGGCTACGGCATGATGCGCCTGCCGGTGGTGGGAGGCAACGCCAAGAAGAAAGGAGGCGAGATTACGCCCATAGACCAGGAAATGGTGAACCGCCAGATTGACTACGCGCTGGAACACGGCGTCAACTACTTCGACACGTCACCAGCCTACTGCCAGGGACAGTCGGAGCGTGCCACGGGCATTGCCCTGAAGCGCCATCCGCGCAACAAATACTTCATTGCCACCAAGCTCTCTAACTTTAACCCCGAGACATGGACGCGCAAGGCATCTATCGAGATGTTTGAAAACTCACTGAAGGAGCTTCAGACCGACTATGTCGACTATATGCTGCTGCACGCCATCGGTGAAGGCAAAGACTCGCTTGCCACATTCAACGGCCGCTATATGGACAACGGCATACTCGACTGGCTCGTGGAGCAGCACGAGAAGGGACGCATACGCAACCTCGGTTTCTCGTATCACGGCGATGTCAAGATATTCGACCTGATGCTAAAATGGCACGACGAAGGCAAGTATCATTGGGACTTCGTGCAGATAGAGCTTAACTATCTCGACTGGAACTACGCCAACGAGATCAATCCCGTGAACACTGATGCCGTATATCTCTACAACGAACTGAAGAAGCGCAACATACCGGCAATAATCATGGAGCCGCTGCTGGGCGGACGACTCGCCAACGTGCCCGACCCCATCGTGGCCAAGATGAAGGAGCGCGAGCCCGAGAACAGCGTGGCCAGCTGGGCATTCCGCTTTGCGGGCACTCCCGACGGCGTGCTAACCGTGCTGAGCGGCATGACGTATATGGAGCACCTGAAAGACAATCTCTGCACCTACTCGCCGCTGAAACCGCTCACAAAGGAGGAAGAGGCGTTCCTGATGGAGATTGCCAACGACATATACAACCTGGACACTATACCCTGCAACGCATGCAACTACTGCATGCCCTGCCCCTACGGCATAGACATACCGGCGGTGCTGTCTCACTATAACCGTTGCATTAATGAAGGCAACATACCCAACAAAGGCTGTCAGGACCCAGACTACCGCCGTGCGCGCCGCGCCTTCCTCATAGGCTACGACCGCAGCGTGCCGCGCCTGCGCCAGGCATCCCACTGCATTGGCTGCGGCCAGTGTGTTGAACATTGTCCGCAGGGCATCAAGATTCCGGAAGAGATGCACCGCATTGACAAATTCGTGGAGGAGCTGAAGCAGAATGGATAAGCTCATCAGCATGCTCGGCCATGACGGCTGCCGCGGAGTGATGCGCTCACCGGGCGGCAAGACCATTGTGTTCAGACGCAGGGGCGTGGCAGACCTCTTCGATGCCGTAACCTCTCATCCCGACCTTACACAGGGCGCCTCGGTGGCCGACAAGGTTATCGGACTTGGTGCGGCTTTCCTGCTCGTCAAGGGCGGCGTGGCCGAAGTATATGCCGAAGTCATCAGCCGGCCGGCTGTCAGCAAACTGCAAGATGCCGGAATAAGCCTCAGCTACGGCAAGACTGTAGACCACATAATCAACCGCGAAGGCACCGGAATATGCCCCGTTGAACAGCTTACAGCGGAAGCCAAATCACCCGACGAGGCATGGAAACTAATTAAAGAATTCATAAAGCGTAATTCATAATTAATAAATCATAATTCACAATTCATAATTAATGGAAACAACAATATCACAGATACAACAGCTCAGCTACCGCGAAGGCAAGACCTACGCCCTGGCTGCTGCGTTCGTGGCAGGCAATATCCTGCTGCCTCAACTGTGCCACATGCTGCCGCAGGGCGGACTGGTGTGGCTGCCAATATACTTTTTCACGCTCATTGCAGCCTACCGCTACGGCATCACCGCCGGACTGCTCACGGCCATAGCCTCGCCGTTGGTAAACAATATGATGTTCGGCATGCCGCCGGCACCCATGCTGCCGATAATATTAATAAAGTCGGGCCTGCTCGCTCTTGCCGCTGCTGCCGTTGCATCGCGCTGCAAGAAGGTAAGCATAATAGCCGTGGCCGCAGCTATTGTTATATATCAGGCCATAGGCACAATGGCCGAATGGGGCATGACAGGCTCGATGGCTGCCGCCCTTCAGGACCTGCGCCTCGGCTGGCCCGGTCTGCTCATTCAGCTGTTCGGCGGATATGCCCTGCTGAAACTCATGGCACGCAAGGCCCGTTGACAAGACAACGCACAGCATATCGCAGACAAAAAGCCAAGATAATAGGACAAGAAGTCTTTTTAGATAAAAATCTGCCACTCGCCACATCTGCAAGTAACTCCCCAAAAAGTTACTTAAAGATGTGGCGAGTTGTTTTTTTACTTCATCACGAAACACCCAAAAGACGCCTGCCAAAACAGCCTGTCATATAAAAGGGCAAAAAATCATAAGAAAAACGCACCGTTTTCATTAACAAACGCTCAAAACAAAAGCAAATAAAACGCCGACCGTAAGCAAAACAAGACGTATTGCTTTCAAATCATTAACCTATCGTTTACGGGTCGGAAACGGGCCACTTTTGATGTAAAAGTGGCCCGTTTTTTCATCAAAAACAAGTGCTTTATAACTCCCCAGACATACGTTCTCAAGATATGCCCGAGCTGCCTGCGATTAATACGCAATCTGCATATACCATTTTCTCACTGCATCCGCAATATTATCAGCACAAAACAGCTATACCGAAATCAGTATTTTGTCTGTGAAGTTTATAAAAAAAATTAATTTGCTTTGCATTGTAAGGCTCATGCTATATATTTGCACAAAAAATTTTCATTAACGCAGCAAGGGCTGATGCAACATCCCGGCTTGTTTAACACTGTCACATAACGCACAAAAGAAATGATGAAACGCCAAGGCAACATACTGATATGCATGCTGCTGTCACTGATGATGGTGGCCGGCGGAGCTGGTTTTGTGATTGTGAAATGCTGCTGCAAGGGCAACACGGTGCAGACCGAATGCAGCAGCACATGCTGCCGGCAGTGCGACAGGCTGCACATGGAAGCCAAGTCGTGTGCCGAAACAGTGGTGATGAAGCTGTGGCCGACAACCACGGGACAGCAAAAGCCGGCAAGCGTGCCTGACGCTCAGGCCACGATGCTGCCGCCATACAGCATTGCCTCATACTGTCAGGCGCCCGCTTCAGCATATCTCATCAGCCGGTATGCGCCAAGACTGCTGCACGCTCCGCCACGGCTATATCTGGCCATGATAAGAGTGCTGATAATCTGACTTTATCCTGTTTTTTTATCATAATATTTTTTACTTACCCTTAAGTCAGGCGCCCAAGCATGCGCGCCTGACCATATCATGCCTGGCTGAAGCCTCTGCTGCAACGAGGGGCCACCAAGGCACGACGGGGGCGACAAAGACATAACGGCTGAGGCACAGACAGCACGCAGCCAAAAACTAAAGAACAATAAAAAACGGATAAAAGCAAGAATTACAGATGAACATAAGACTTACTGCTGCAGGAGCCGCACTGGCTGCCTGCACCACAATATGCGCCGGCAACGGCACGGCCTCACTGGCCACAGACAGCATAAGCCATAACGACAGCATACACCGCGAAAGCTCGCTGGGCGAGGTGGCTGTGGTGGCGCGCCGCGCCGGAACGACACGTATGGGCGGAGCCGTTAACGGATTCAACCTGAACCGCGAGGAGCTGTTCCGCGCGGCATGCTGCAACCTTGGCGAGAGCTTCACCACAAACCCTGCCGTAGACGTGAGCTACAACGACGCCACGACGGGCGCAAGGCAGATAAAACTGCTGGGACTGGCCGGCACCTACGTGCAGATGATGACCGAAAACATGCCCAACTTCCGCGGTGCGGCAGCGCCCTATGCGCTGGGCTACGTGCCCGGCCCATGGATGAAGGGCATACAGGTGTCTAAGGGTGCGGCGTCGGTGAAGAACGGCTACGAGGCCATAACAGGACAGATAAACGTAGACTACAAGAAACCCGAGGACGAAGAGGGCATAGAGGTAAACCTCTTCGGCGACACAAAGAGCCGCATAGAGGCCAACGCCGATGCCAACCTGCACATAAACAAGCAGCTGAGCACGGAGGTGCTGATGCACTACGAGAACAGCTTTGAGAATCACGACGACAACGGCGACGGCTTCTACGACAAGCCGAAGGTGGAGCAATATAACCTGCAGAACAGATGGCTCTGGGCAGGAGAAAAGTATATATTCCACGGAGGCATAGGCGCACTGAAGGAGCACCGCAACGGCGGACAGACAGGCCACCGCGGCAACGACGGCGCCGAACTGTTCAGGATAGGGCTCGACACGGAGCGGTATGAGGCCTACATGAAGCACGCCTTCATCATAGACCGCCACAAGGGCACCAACATAGCCCTCATGGCATCGGGCTCGATGCACATGCTCGACGCCGGATACGGACACAAGACATATGACGTGAACGAGAAGAACGTGTATGCATCGCTGGTGTTTGAGACCAACTTCACCAAGATGCACAACCTGTCGGCCGGACTGAGCCTCAACCACGACTATCTGGGACAGACCGTGCGCATGGTGAACGACAAGGAGGCATCGCCCGTAAGGATGAACGAGAAGGAGACCGTGCCCGGCATATATGCCCAATATACATTCAACCTCGACCACCGGCTGACAGCCATGGCGGGCATAAGGGCCGACCACAGTTCGGTGTACGGCACATTCGTAACGCCGCGCCTGCACCTGAAATACATGCCCACTGACATACTTACGCTGCGCCTCTCGGCTGGCAAGGGCTACCGCACACCGCACGCTTTGGCCGAAAACAACTATCTGCTGGCGAGCGGACGCCGGCTCGTGATAGACGACCTTGAGCAGGAGGAGGCATGGAACTACGGGGCGAGTGCCGCACTGAACATTCCGCTGCTGGGCGAGACGCTGAAGCTCAACGCCGAATACTACTACACACGCTTCATGGCGCAGGCCGTAACCGACTATGACACCGACCCGGGCGTGATACACATAGGCAACCTGAACGGCAAGTCGTATTCACACACGCTGCAGATAGACGCCACCTACCCCATATTCAAGGGCATGACGCTCACGGCAGCCTACCGTCTGAACGACGTGAAGGCCACCTACGGCGGCCGACTGCTCGAAAAACCGCTGACAAGCAAATACAAGGGACTTATCACGGCATCATACAAGACGCCGCTCGGCCTGTGGCAGTTTGACGCCACGCTGCAGCTCAACGGCGGCGGCCGGATGCCCGATCCTTACGAACTGCCGGACGGTACAATGTCGTGGAACAAGCGCTTCGGCTCATACGAGCAGCTCAGCGCACAGATAACGCGCTGGTTCCGCCACTGGTCGGTATACGTCGGAGGCGAAAACCTTACCGGCTTCACCCAGAAGACATCTATCTACGGCGCCGACAATCCATGGGGCACGGGCTTCGAGCCTACGCTTGTATGGGGCCCCGTGCACGGCCGCATGTTCTATGCCGGAGTGAGGATAAACATCGGAAGGATGTAGTAAGCCGAACAATGTACAGACAAATTATTATACAAAAAATAAAACCAAACAGATAAAACAGAAAGTTATGAAACGACATTTTTTATTATTGACATTGGCGCTATGCGCTATCACAAGTTTTGCCAAAGACATCAAGACCATCATCGTAACCACAAATCCGCAGATGCACTGCGAGGCATGCGAGAACAAGATTAAGAGCAACATGCGCTTCGAGAAGGGCATAAAGGCAATAGAGACAAACATTAGCCGGCAGGAGGTTACACTGACCTACGACGCCGACAAGACAACGCCCGAAAAACTGATGAAGGGCTTTGAGAAAATCGGATATACGGCTACTGTTAAGACCGGCTGCGACAAGAAGCAAACTTGCTGCGAGAAACAGCAGGCAAGTTGCGGACCAAAACAGAATTGCTGCGACAAGGCACAGACGGGCTGCAGCAAACAACAGGCAAACTGTGAGAAAAAACAGAACTGCTGCGACAAGCAACAGACAGGATGCAAACAAGACTGCAAAAATTGCAGCAAAACCGAATGCTGTAAGAAGAAGTAAAACGCAGACAGGCTGATACATAAATAACTCAATGGGGGATGCAACTGCCGGATTAAACATCGGCAGACGCATCCCCCGATTATTTTATATTTGCCTGATTGACCGTATAAGTTACACGGCAGTTTTCAACAAAAAAGCGCAACACAGCAGTATGTTCTGATTTTTATCCGTAACTTTGCATTTCGGAACATAGATAAAATCTTACTTAAGGAAAGTAAAAATGAAGAAACTTCACCCCATAATGTTCGCAGGAACAGGCAGCGACGTAGGCAAGAGCGTTGTGGCGGCCGGTTTCTGCCGCATATTCAAACAGGACGGATACTGTCCGGCACCATTTAAGGCGCAAAACATGGCGCTCAACTCTTATGCCACGCCCGACGGGCTGGAGATAGGAAGGGCGCAGGCCGTGCAGGCCGAGGCAGCAGGACTCAGTCCGCATACGGACATGAACCCGCTGCTGCTGAAACCGCAGACCGACAAGACGTGTCAGGTGGTGCTCAACGGACGGCCAATAGGCAACCGCGACGCCTACAGCTACTTCAACCCCAAGGGGCGCGACGTGCTGCGCAACGAGGTGAACGCCGCATTCGACAGACTCAACAGCCGCTACAATCCTGTTGTCATGGAGGGCGCCGGAAGCATATCGGAGATTAACCTGCGCGAGACTGACCTCGTGAACATGCCGATGGCAATGTATGCAGGAGCCGACGTGATACTCGTTGCAGACATCGACCGCGGGGGAGTGTTCGCCAGTGCCTACGGCTCGGTGATGCTTCAGCGTCCCGAAGAGCGCAAGCGCATAAAGGGCATACTGATAAACAAGTTCAGAGGCGACATCAGACTGTTTGAACCGGGCGTCAAGATGATTGAGGAACTGTGCGGAGTGCCCGTCATAGGTGTGCTGCCCTACTTCAAGGACATCTTCGTAGAGGAGGAAGACAACCTGCAGCTGGCGTCGAAGGCACGCCATGCATCCGGCAACGGCAAGGTGAGCGTGGCAGTGGTGCTGCTGCGCCACATAAGCAACTTCACTGACTTCAACATGCTTGAGCGTGACAGTCGTGTAAATCTTTATTATGCCGACAGCGCCGAAGACATAAGCAAGGCCGACATCATAATAATTCCGGGCAGCAAGAGCACCCTGGCCGACCTCAGCCTTCTGCGCAAGAGCGGCATGGCACAGGCCATAATCAAGGCAGCCGAAAGCGGAAAGACCGTAGTGGGCATCTGCGGCGGCTATCAGATGATGGGCACGATGATAAGCGACCCCGAAGGCATTGAGGGCAGCATAAGCGGCATGCCCGGACTGGGACTGCTGCCCATGCACACCGTGATGAACCGCGAGAAGACGACAAAACAGGTAAGATTCGGACTCAACGGCAGCGGCAGCTGCGACATGGAGGGCTACGAGATACACAACGGGCGCACCGAGGCCGACAGCGGCAGCAGCATAAGGCCGCTTTGCACACGGCAGGACGGCACGCACGACGGATGCATCGCAGGCGAAAGGTGCATGGGAACTTATATCCACGGCATATTGGACAACAGCGGATTTGTTGACTTTCTGCTGAGTCCCTACACACAGGAGGAACACTCAAAGAGCGAAACGGACAACTGGAAAGAGTTTAAGGACGAACAATACGACAAACTAGCTGACCTGATACGCCGCAACGTGGACATGAAACTGGTTTACGAAATTCTGCAAAACGACAACGATGATTAACGGACACGGAGACGACCTATATAAATATAATGTGGAGGTGAAGTCGAACTTCAGCTCTAACATCTACTCGCACGCCGACCTGAGCGGTCTGAAAAAGTATCTGGCCGGCCGCATGGACGTAATAGGCAGCTATCCCGAGCCTGAACCTTACTCGCTCGAAAAGGCTCTGGCTGAAGAATGTGGCATAGAGGCGAACGAGATTATGGTTACCAACGGAGCAACCGAAGCCATCTACCTGGCGGCAAGGCTCACAAACGAGAAACTTGCCGGCAGCGGCATCAATCTGATCAGCATGCCGACATTCAGCGAATATGCCGACGCATGCAGGATGGCCGGAGGCAAGACCATGAGCAGCGAAAGCGGATACAGAGGCGAGGCAACTCACTGGATGTGCAACCCTAACAACCCTACGGGCACCGTTATCGGCGGAAAAGAACTGCTGAACATAGCCGCAGAAAGCAAGGACGACATCTTCGTGATAGACCAGAGCTATGAACACTACACCACCCTCAAGCTGATTTCTGACCGCGAGGCTGCCGACGCTGGCAACATCATCCTGATACACTCCATGACAAAGCAGTTCTGCATACCCGGACTGCGGCTCGGATACGTAACGGCAGCGCCGCAGCTAA
Source organism: Prevotella sp. CAG:255 (assembly GCF_000431195.1). Classification (NCBI taxonomy): domain Bacteria; kingdom Pseudomonadati; phylum Bacteroidota; class Bacteroidia; order Bacteroidales; family Prevotellaceae; genus Prevotella; species Prevotella sp. CAG:255. The sequence continues at coordinate 45,956 of NZ_HF986761.1, forward strand.
TCGGCCGGCTGAAGGCCCTGCGCCATCCGTGGAGCGTAAACGCACTGGCCATCGAGGCGGGACTTTACCTCATACAGAACAAAGAGAAGGCGATATCTGATGTCGGCGGCCTGCTCGACGAGGCACAGAGACTGAGAAACGAGCTGAACAAGATTGACGGAGTGAGCGTCAGACCAACGATGACAAACTTTATGCTCGCAAGCCTTAAGGGGCGCAAGGCAGCCGACCTGAAGGAGTTTTTGGTGAACAGCTACGGTATACTGATACGCGACGCGTCTAACTTCGAAGGACTCGACAGCTCGTATTTCAGGGTGGCGGCACAGACACGCACCGAAAACGACATGCTCGTAATGGCGATAAAAGACTTTATGAGTCACGACCGTTACAGACAACAAGACAAATAACTCTACTGCATAAGGAACAAAATGACACCTATAATATCAATAATAGCCGGATGGACGGCCGACCGTCTGCTTGGCGACCCAGAGCGTCTGCCCCACCCCGTCGTGTGGTTCGGCAAGGCCATAGCAGCAGGCGAACGCAGGCTAAACAAAGGCAGCCACCGCAAAGCAAAAGGAGCCGCAATGTCTGTCTCGCTCACTATAATCACCTTTGCCGTTACGGCGGCGATAATAATGCTCGCCGAGATGCTGTCGCACACGGCAGCCATCATCATCCAGGCCTTGCTGATATTCTATTGTCTTGCCGGACAGACGCTGATAAAAGAAGTGAAGGGCGTGTTCGAGGCACTCGACAGGTCGCTCGACTGCGGACGCAAGCAAGTGTCGAGGATTGTCGGACGCGACACATCACAGCTTACCGACAACGAGGTAAGAAAAGCAGCACTCGAAACTCTTGCCGAAAATCTCAGCGACGGAGTAATCGCTCCGGTGTTCTGGCTCATAGTTCTCGGTGTGCCGGGCATGATGGCGTATAAGATGATAAATACGCTCGACTCGATGATAGGCTACCGCACCGAGCGCTATAAAGACTTCGGTATGGTGGCGGCGCGCACCGACGACGCAGCCAACTTTCTGCCGGCACGGCTCACGGCGCTGCTCATGGTGCTCATGTCCGGAAGGCCCGCGCTGCTCAAGTTTGTTGCAACAAACGGACGTAAACATGCAAGTCCGAACAGCGGCTACCCCGAAGCAGCCCTGGCAGGAATACTAAACTGTCGCTTCGGCGGAGGGCACACCTACTTCAACGAATATTTCTACAAGCCCTACATTGGCGACAACGAACGGCAACTTACAACTGAAGACATGAGAAAAGCCGTAAAGATAAGCCGCAGGACAGAGCTGGCCATGCTGCTGATAACACTCGCGGCGGAAACCGCACTTGCGGCAATAATATAAAGACATAGGCCCCTCAATCCGGATAATTGCAAGCGACAAAACATCGGTAAAACGGCAACATACATAAGAAAAGGAACACCTGAAGAATAAAAAATAGTCAAAAACCCATAAATATCCTTGGTTTTTACACAAAAAGGATGTACCTTTGCAAAAGTTTTTGCGAAAAGCTCAAAACATGACGTAAACGCTCATGCTTTATGCCGCAGCAAAACATAAAAAGTCTGCGCCTGTGGCGGAATTGGTAGACGCGCTAGACTTAGGATCTAGTGTCCCGCGACGTGTAGGTTCGAGTCCTATCAGGCGCACAGATATTAAAAAGAGGTGAAATGTCTTCAACGACTTTTTACCTCTTTTATTTTTTATATATCACCCAAAACAACACTTCCGTTTATCAGCCTTGCCCTTGGATATAGGCACCCGATATACAAAAAAATGCAGATTTGATGATTAATTTACGACCTGCGCCCGTGTATCCGACTGAACATTTGCATCATTTTATCTACGCCGACTTGTAGAAATAAGGCATCTTGATTTCAGTTCTCTTCACTCTATTTTTCGACCAAATAAGCCATAAGACGGCAGTATAAGCACATTTTGATACAAAAAAGTATATTTAACTTACATTTTGTGTTTGTCATTAAAAAAGAATTCGTATATTTGCGGCATAGAGTTTTAAATCAAGTATTATTAACCAAAAAAGAATCGACTATGAAAAAGATTTTATTGGTAGCCCTTTTTGCAATAGTTGCAATAGGCGCAAGTGCACAGAAGAACATCACTATATGGTGGGGTGGAAACGTTTCTGACGTTGACGGCGACTTCAACACGAAGTCTGAATTTAAAGCTTTGAATATCGGTGTATCTTATACAGCTCCAATTGACAACTCGTTCGACTGGTCGGTAGGTGCTGCTTATGTTACTAAAGGATGCAAGGACTGGGATCCGGGCTTCATACAGCTCGAAGGAAACGGTGCGTGGAACTTCGTTAAGGGCGGCGACGCCAAGGTTGGCCTCTTCACCGGTCCGTATGTAAGCTTCCTCGTTGCAAAAGATGACATGGAAAGCGCCAACACATTCGACATCGGATGGCAGGGAGGTGTGGCAGCAGCCTATAAGTTCCTGTCGTTTAAGGTTGGATATGAATACGGCTTCTGCAATCTTGTTGATGAGATTGACGGAAAAGCAGGCGACTTCTTCTTCAGAGTTGGAGTTAACTTCTAAGATAATATAAAACAAAAAAAGGCGTCCGACCAAAAGTCAGACGCCTTTTTTATTTTTGCATAGACCACCATAAACATGAGTTGCAATCTACGAACATTAGTTGCCTGCAACGAATCTGCTATGCAGGCCGATGGTTATAATATTCAATGCCGGCCTAGTTTCACTGCGCCCATCAAGTATTTTACAACCGACATAAGAACTGTATGCGCCATAAAAAGGCCCATTATCATGACCGGCAGACTTATAACGCACTGAAACGTTTGATAAGTTTGCGGCGATAAAAGCGGCCCACCTTGACATAGTCGATATTGTCAAACGGCGGATAAAAGCGGCAGATGTTGTCGCACACCTCCATAAGATAGTTGATGTTGATGATGTATTTCTGGCTTACCTGTATGAAGCTGCTGTCAATGCCTAGCAGCACGTCCTTGTTGACATTGCGCTTCAGGCGCATGGGTTTGTCGCATCCGGCAGCCACCGCCATCCATACCCGCGTGTCGTGATCGTAGGAAAACACGCAGATGTCGCGTATCTGCACCAGACGGAAGTCAACGGTATTAGTGTAGAACAGCAGTTTGTCGTTGCCGTTTTTTATGATGCTGTCGTCCTTTATCACCGCGGCCTTCTCGCTGTCGCGCTCCTCATAGAAGCGGCTTATCACGGTGTCGAGTTCCTTGTCGTCAACAGGTTTTAGCAGAAAGTCGAACGCCTTGTTGCGGAAAGCCGGGAGCATATAGTCTGTATAGGCGGTGTATATCACCACATGGCAAGGCCACTCGGCCAGATCGTTAAACTGCGAGAGAAACTCTATGCCGGTCATGTCGGGAAGCTCAACATCGAGAAAGAGCAGGTCGGGCTTGTGTCTCATTATCATGTCGAGACCCTCCTCGCCTGTTCCGGCAGTGGCAACGACGCTCACATCGGGATATTTCTGCAGCTTGTCCACCAGGTTGTCTATTGCCGCCTGAGTGTCGTCTACGATTATTGCGTTCATAATATACGGTTGTTTGCTATACTAAGAATTTTTTAGTCCAAGCGGCAAGCTCAGCGATACCTCGCATCCGGCCACCTTGCCGTCATCGCCGGTAAGGTTTCTTATGCCTAATCTTATCTTGCGCTTGTTGTTACGGTTAATTATGTTTATAGAACTTCTTATCACCTTGAGTCCGGTGCCCGTAGAGTTAGGGTCGCTGTGGCGTATGTCGAACCCGGCGCCATTGTCGGTCACGGCGATGTTGCAGCGTGAGCCTTCCATCACAACGCTCACCCTGAGCGACTTGTGTCCGGCTCGCCTTTTCAGTCCGTGCTTAATGGCATTCTCAACGAGTATCTGTATGAACATCGACGGCACCATGACATTCTGAAGCACATCATCCGGCGGCGCCTCGACGCTGAACTCGAAGTCGTCGCCTATGGACGAGCGCTCCACGCTGATATAATAGCGCACAAAGCCCAGTTCCTCCTTAAGCGACACGTAATATTTGTCAGACATCTTCAGGTTGGCCCTTATCAGCTTGGTCAGTGCCATCAGTTCGTCAGCGTCACGGCTTCCGGTCTTTGATATGCTGTTGTTGAGCACGTTGAAGATGAAATGTGGCGATATGCGGCTGCGGGCATTGGCCAGCTTAAGCTGCATGAGCTGCATGTAGGTCTGCAGCCTGCGCTTGCGCATGTATGTCAGCAGATAGAGGAACAGCAACACCAGCATGACGGCAGCCAGCGCCACCACATACATCACCCATCGCACCCTGCGTATGTCGGCGTCCTTGCCCTGCAGCACAATCTGATGATGCAGCTTCAGCGTGTCCTGCGTGTATCGCATCATAATTTCCGACGTACGCATATTTGCGGTGTTATGCTTGAGCGAGTCGTTGCGCTCAATGCTCCCCATAAGGTTTTCGTATGCCTTCTTATAGTTTCCGGTCTTGGCATAATACTCGCGCAGATAGCGCTGACGTATGTTCACAAGGTTGAAGTCAACCACGGTGTTGATATTTTCCGCCTCGAGTATACGTCTGACCTCATTGACATCACCTTTTTTCAGGGCAAGGCCTATGCGTATTGTGTGGCAGTAATATATCGCCATGTCGTCGTTTATGCTGCCGAAGAAGGTTTCTGCCTCGTCGAGATACTTGTATGCCTCTGCCATGTTGCCGAGATTGAGATATACGTCGGCCATGTTTACCTTGCACAGATACATCTCGTAGCTCTGCTCCATGCGGCTCTGCTCAAGCAGTTTCTTGAGCCTAAGGAATATGGCCAGGGCCGACGGATAGTCTTCGGCGTAATAGTAATAGTTGCCGTAGTTGTTAAGGAAGTAGAGCTTCAGGTTGAGCGGCATTAGTCCGAAGTTGCGGTCGGACACCTGATAGCAACGCAGAGCCTCCTTGAAGTCGCCCAGATTGAGATATATACGGCCAAGCCCCATATACAGGCTAACGTTGGTCTCCTTGGGCAGGCGCAGCGAGTCAGAAAGATAAAGGGCCCGTCTGTACCACATGGCGGCATGCGGCATGTCGTTGACTGCCACGTAGGCATCGCCGAGATTGGCGCATACGTCAGGCAGGCGATACTCCATGTCGCTGCCCATGATACATTCGTACGACTTATGATATAAATCTATTGTCTCGTGCGGATTGTAATGAAACTTGTGATAATATGAGCCCTTGGCATTATATAAGAAGCCCATCATGCCCCTTACGCGCGGCGTGGGCTTCTGCCGCTTCAGGAATCCGAACGGCCCGTCCCAGTTGAGCCTCATCGTGTCGGGCGAATCGAGCGACACTCTGTAGCGCAGCCAGCGCAGGTAGAAGTCGTAATAGTCGAGGCTGTCGGCAGCATTGGCCATGCCCTCACGCATGGTGCGCATGACATATTCCGACTTAACGAATATCGAGTCGTCAAGACTCTTCAGAGCCGCCTCATGCTCCGGCGTGCGCTCATCGCCGCGCTTTCCGTCGTCTGAACACGACATGACCGACATGCACAGCAAGGCGGCAACCGCCGAAACGGCCGCCAGCCTGCACAACGAGGTACAGGCATGAACATATAAACTGATAGCGCCGGTCACTTTCACTTACGCTGAAAATCTCTTAAACTTATGACTTCAAATAATACAAAACCGACACAAAGTTAACAAAAAATTACTTAAACAGGTATCTTTATTTGATTAAATTACGGTTATTGTTAATGTTTTGAAATGTATTTCAGCAGATTTTAGGGGTAAACAGCCATAACATGTAAACGTCTGGTTTACAGACATAAACGCATTCTTCATGATTTGCACATACAGACGACCCTATCTTCAGGCTATAACGCCCCACCCGACCTGGCCGCAGCAGGCACAATAATGCCATGAATAATACTGCTGTATGGGCACATTATGCCGTACTGATTCACGGCCGTTATCATACGTAGATGTAAAAGACGGCAAATCAGCCTGCAAAAGGTGGCCTTTCATGATGCAAAAGACGGTCTTTTAGGCTCTAAAAGGGCACCTTTTACAAAGCCACTGATATTCAGCACGTTACAATCAGTCTGTCAACATGCCGACAGACTTGCACTACTATGGCGGAAACTCTGCCTCACAGCATCGCAGAAAGGCGAAAAATCACCGGACGGCAGACTTATCGCCCGGAGCCTTTCTGCCGGCAATCCTTACGTCATCATCCTGCTACATGTGCATAGCTGCAATCCGTACGGCAGGCGTGCCTTATCTCTGTATATCAGAAACGCGTCAACGACAGTCTGCCATTAGCCCCGAGACGGACAATAATCAAGGCTGCCGCCATAAGAAAACGACAATGCCCGGCACAGCCGCTAAGGCCGTGTCCGGGCATTGAATCTGTTTATCAGAATGCTACATTAAAATTATTTCACGTTTCCTACCTTTATCAGATATTCGGCTATCTGAACGGCATTGAGCGCAGCGCCCTTGCGTATCTGGTCGCCGCTGAGCCAGAATGTCAGTCCGTTCTCGTCGGCCAGGTCTTTTCTTACACGGCCAACATATACGTCGTCCTTGCCTGCTGTGTCGAGCGGCATGGGATAAACCAGGTTAGAGGGATCGTCCTCGAGCGTTACGCCGGGAGCAGCGGCAAGAGCCTTCTGTGCCTCCTCAACGCTGATGGGGCGCTCTGTCTCGATCCACACTGACTCAGAGTGGGCACGGAGCGATGACACACGCACGCACATGGCAGAACACTTAACGTCGCTGTGCATAATCTTGCGTGTCTCGTTAAACATCTTCATCTCCTCCTTGGTGTATCCGTTGGGCTGGAACACGTCTATCTGAGGAATTACGTTGTAAGCCAGCTGATGGGGGAACTTGCTCACGGTTACGGGCTTGCCGTCGATAATCTCCTTATACTGCTGCTGCAGTTCGGCCATAGCCGCAGCACCCGCGCCGCTAGCGCTCTGGTAGCTTGCTATGTGTATGCGGCGTATGTGGCTGAGCTGCTCGAGCGGCTGCAGAACCACCACCATCATTATTGTCGTACAGTTAGGGTTGGCAATGATGCCGCGCGGACGCTTGAGGGCATCCTCGGCGTTGCACTCAGGTACAACCAGAGGCACATCGTCGTCCATGCGGAACGCGCTCGAGTTGTCAATCATCACGGCTCCATACTTTGTTATGTCGGCGGCAAACTCTTTTGAAGTGCCGGCTCCGGCCGACGTGAAGGCTATGTCCACGTCCTTGAAGTCGTCGTTATGCTGAAGCAGTTTTACCTCATACTCTTTTCCCTTAAAAACATATTTCCGGCCTGCCGAACGCTCTGAACCGAACAGCACAAGGTCGTCAAGCGGAAAATTTCTTTCTGCGAGAACGCGGAGGAACTCTTGTCCAACAGCGCCGCTCGCGCCAACAATTGCTACTTTCATTTATCGCTTATTTTTATTACAAAATATATTAATCTGCTAATTATTCGGTACAAAAGTACAACTTTTAGCCCAATCACTGCAAAAATATGATTTTTTTTTGCACTTTTGCATATAGATTTGCAACATAACGAATATTTATGCCGGATATATCGCAATTTTTCCCCATAACAGCCCCGACGTTGATATTCTTCGTCGTGCTGTGCATCATTCTCTTCGCACCCATAATAATGGGCAAGCTGCGCATACCCCATATCGTGGGTATGGTGCTGGCCGGAGTCATCGTCGGGCCCCACGGGTTCAACATCCTTGCCAAGGACAGCTCGTTCGACCTGTTCGGGCATGTGGGCCTCTACTACATCATGTTCCTTGCAGGACTCGAGATGAACATGAGCAACTTCAGAAAAAACAGGCTGCGGACGTTCACTCACGGCATCATGGCCTTCGTTATACCTATGGCCATGGGCTTCGTGTTCAACACGGCCGTGCTGAAATACAGTTTCTTAACATCGGTGCTGTTGGCCAGTATGTATGCCTCTCACACGCTGATAGCCTATCCGACCATCCTGCGCTACGGCCTGTCCAACCAGCGCAGCGTCACGATAGCCGTGGGAGCTACGGCCATCACCGACACGCTTACGCTGCTCGTGCTTGCCATTGTGGGCGGAATGTTCAAGGGCGAGATAACCAGCAGCTTCTGGATCATGCTGTTTCTGAAGATTGCGGTGGTGTTCTTCATCATAATATTCTATTTTCCGCGCATTGCCCAGTACTTCTTCCAGAGGTATGAAGACAACGTCACGCAGTTTATCTTCGTGCTGGCCATGACGTTCCTCGGCTCGGTGATGATGGAGATGATAGGCATGGAAGGGCTGCTCGGCGCCTTCCTTACGGGTCTGGTGCTCAACAGATACGTGCCCAACATATCGCCGCTGATGACTCACCTTGAATTTGTGGGCAACGCCATATTCATCCCCTATTTCCTCATCGGCGTGGGCATGCTCGTCAACGTCAAGATACTGTTCGGCGGACTGGGCACGCTCGAGGTGGCAGCAGTGATGATTGTGGTGGCCCTGTCGAGCAAGTGGATAGCATCGCTGTTCACGCAGAAGCTGTTCGGCATGCGGGCCATTGAGCGCGAGCTGATATACGGCTTGAGCAACGCGCAGGCAGGAGCTACGCTTGCCGCAGTGCTCGTGGGCTACAACCTGATATTGCCCAACGGCCAGCGGCTGCTCAACGACGACGTGCTCAACGGCACTATCATACTTATCCTCGTTACGTGCATATTCAGCTCGTTCACAACGGAGCGTGCCGCCAAGAAAATAGCACTCGAGACCAAGAGCAGCCTGCCTAAGGACGAAACCGCTGACGACGAGAAGATAATGATACCTATGAGGTATCCTGAAACGGCCGAAAACCTGATTAAGATGGCTTCGCTGATGCGCAACCGCAAGCTCAACCGCGGCGTGGTGGCGCTCAACGTGGTCTACGACGACGACAATCGCCTGATGTATCAGGAGCGCGGACGGCAGCTGCTGGAGCACATAACCAAGGTGGCCAACTACTCGGGCATGATGGTGCAGACGCAGGTAAGAATAGCCACAAACATCAGCAACGGCATAAAGCACGCCTTCATGGAGTTTAACGCGTCAGAGCTTATCATGGGCATGCACATACGCCAGGAGGTGTCGAAGAAGTTCTGGGGCGAGTTCATACAGAGCATCTTCAGCGGTCTTAACCGCCAGATAACCATCGTGCAGTGTCTCACGCCGCTCAACACGCTGAGACGCATACAGGTGGCCGTGCCGTCGCGAGCCGAATACGAGCCGGGATTCTACCGCTGGCTGGAGCGTCTCTCGCGCATGGCCGAGAACCTTGAGTGCCGCATACAGTTCCACGCAAAGCGCGAGACGCTGTCGCTCATCAACGAGTATATACAGAACCGCCATCCTAACGTGAGGGCCGAATACACATACATGGCCCACTGGAACGAGCTGCCGGGACTGGCCGACAACGTGAACGAAGACCACATGTTCGTGGTTATCACCGCACGTAAGGGCACCATATCATACAAGAACGCGCTTGAGCGTCTGCCGGAGGAGATTACGCGATACTTCGCAGGCAAGAGCCTCATGATAATCTTCCCCGACCAGTATGGCGAACCGCTGGGCGCAATGACCTATGCTGAGCCTCAGCATCACGAACAGCCTAGCGCATACGAGGTGCTGCTGACATGGGTAAGGAAAAAATTCAAGATATAAACAGCTCTCTACATAACGACAACAAGCAAACAAAGAAACAGAAAAAACATGATAGATATAAAAGGCATAACCAAGAGCTTCGGCTCGCTGCAGGTGCTTAAGGGCATCGACCTGCACATAGGCAAGGGCGAAGTGGTGAGCATCGTCGGACCGAGCGGTGCCGGCAAGACCACACTGCTGCAGATAATAGGCACACTCGACAAGCCCGACAGCGGACAGATAATAATAGACGGCACCGACGTGAGCCGCCTTAACCGCAAAAAGCTGTCAGAGTTCAGAAACCAGCGCATAGGCTTCGTGTTTCAGTTTCACCAGCTTCTGCCTGAGTTCACCGCGCTCGAGAACATCATGATACCTGCCTTGATTGGCGGAAAATCGCGCAGCGAGGCAAAGAAGAAAGCCGAAGCCCTGCTCGACTTCATGGGACTGGCCGACCGCGCAAAGCATAAGCCCAACGAACTCTCAGGCGGCGAGAAGCAGCGTGTGGCAGTGGCACGCGCACTGGTAAACGACCCTGCCGTTATTCTTGCCGACGAACCGTCGGGCAGTCTCGACTCGAAAAACAAGGAGGAACTGCACCAGCTGTTCTTCAGTCTGCGCGACAAGCTCGGACAGACATTCGTGATTGTAACGCATGACGAAAACCTGGCAAAAATTACCGACCGCACCATAGCCATGCGCGACGGAATGCTCGAGACCGACGTCAATGCCGCAGCCGACGCAGCAACGGCAGCAAGCAGCAGCACCGCCACAACCGACAACGACACGGACGGAGCTGACCGTGCGGACGAAAATGCCGACGGCAAGGCCAAATAAGACGCAGAAAAGACCTGCGAGGCAACAAACATCTGTATTAATAAAAATCAAACACCGATAAAGAATATGGACTTCATAAAACTTGGCGACTACAACCTCATGAAGGTTGTCAAGAAAGTAGACTTCGGTATGTATCTCGACGGAGGCAACGAAGGCGAGGTGCTGCTGCCGCAGCGCTACGTGCCCGAAGGATGTAAGGTTGGCGACGAGCTCAACGTGTTTATCTATCTCGACAACGAAGAAAGGCTCGTAGCCACTACGCTCACGCCGCTGGCCAAGGTTGGCGACTTTGCCTTCCTCAGCGTGGCATGGGTGAACGAGTATGGAGCCTTCCTCAACTGGGGACTGATGAAAGACCTCTTCTGCCCGTTCCGTGAACAGAAAATGAAGATGGAAACAGGCAAAGGCTACATCGTGCACGTACACCTCGACAGCGAGAGCTACCGCATAGTGGCCTCGGCCAAGATAGAGCGCTACTTCAGCAACGAGCAGCCCGAATACAGACAGGGCGACGAGGTGAGCCTGCTGGTATGGCAGAAAACCGACCTCGGATTTAAGGTGATAATAGACAACAAATATCCGGGACTTGTCTACAAAGACCAGATATTCAAGGATATACACACCGGCGACAGGATGAAGGGATACATAGGCACAATAAGACCCGACGGCAAGATAGACGTGACGCTGCAGCCTACGGGACGCAAAATGACAACTGAATTCAGCGAGGTGCTCCTGCAATATATGAAGGAACACGACGGCGTGTGCCGCCTGACAGACAAGAGCCCGGCTGAAGACATCTACAAAACCTTCCAGGTGAGCAAGAAGAACTATAAGAAAGCCGTGGGCGACCTCTACAAGCGCAGGCTTATCTCTCTGTTCGACGACTGCATAGCGCTCACACAGGACGAATGACAAAAGCTCACGGCAGCACAACAGCAGGTCTGCCGTGGCGGAAACGATAAAAAAGTATATTATAAGTAAAGGCTAACGACAATGAGAAAATTCAGAAAATTAGTGGCAATAGAGCCGATAAAGATGATTCCGGAGGCTATAGACAGCCTCGGGCGGTATGCCGACGAGGTGATCACCCACAGCGATATGCCACAAACCGCTGATGAGACAGCAGCACGCATAGGCGATGCCGATGCCGCGCTGGTAAGCTTCACTACGGCCATAACCGCGGAAATCCTTGCCAAATGCCCATGCCTGAAATACGTAGGCATGTGCTGCTCGCTCTATTCACCCGAAAGCGCAAACGTAGACATCCACTATGCCGACGGACACGGAATAACCGTAACCGGCATACGCGACTACGGCGACGAGGGCGTGATAGAATACGTGGTAAGCGAGCTCGCCAGATGTCTTCACGGCTTCGGTCAGCCTGCATGGTTCGGCGCACCAAGCGAGATAACCGGCCTGAAAGCCGGCGTGGTGGGTCTGGGCAAGTCAGGAGGCATGATAGCAGACGCCATGAAGTTCTTCGGAGCCGAGGTGGGCTACTTTGCACGCAGCCAGAAGCCCGCAGCCGAGGCTAAAGGCTACAGGTTTATGCCCCTGGACGAACTGGTTGGATGGAGCGACGTGATATTCTGCTGCCTCAACCGCAACACCGTGCTGCTGCACGAAAAGCAGTTTGAACTTATGGGCGACCATAAGATACTCTTCAACACAGGTCTGTCGCCGGCATGGGACGAACCTGCATTCGAAAAATGGCTCGACCGCGACAACATCTGCTTCTGCGACACCACAGGAGCGGCCGGCAGCGAGCGCATGCAAAGCCACAGGCACATGCACTGCATGGGCGTATCGTCAGGACTTACAAAGCAGTCGTATGAACGGCTCAGCCAAAAAGTTCTGGCAAACATAGAGAACTATCTGAAAGATTAGGAACTAGCTGAACATCAACATAAAAGAGGGAAGTGAAAGTAAAGGAGTTAATATATAACTTTGAAGATTTGATTACCTGCATCGGTAAAATGCAACGACACTATCACAGCCTGGCACTGCAAACAGGCTGACGGTTAAAACACCTTACTTAAACACAGCATCCCAAAGTCCCTCTACAAAACAGAGCATAAGCCAACACACCTCAAAGCTTATGCCCTGTTTTTTTGATTTCAGCCGAAGAAGTCAATAAAACAAAATTAATTAACAATAAATGCAACGACAAATGAAAACAAATATAACAACGACAGACAAAAAACCTGCAATAAAACGAGAGGAATGCATCTGCAATCAATTAAGGAATGCACCTCCTCATTTCACCGGATGTAAATTTACTTGTTTATTAAGTTTAAATTTTCAACAGCAAAATGACTACAATTAGAATTAAACTTTCTCCTCAGCTTATAAAGATGGGAGAAGAAGAACTTCTCATCGAAATAGATGAGAGCGTTCTGTCAGAAGAAAAGCTGCAAGTCAAGAAAGACAGATATTTGTTCCTATACATGGAGAAAATAATCAAAGAACTTGAAAGCAACAAGCAAAGCAGCACGGCAGATAACTACAAGAGCACGCTAAAAAGCTTTAAGCGATTCAGAAAAGGCAAGAACATCACGCTCGGCAAAATCAACGACAAGATGATGCAGCAATATGAGATGTATCTGAAAAACGAAGGAATAAAGATGAACACGATATCCTTCTACATGAGAGTGATGCGTGCGGTATATAACAGGGCGGTGAACGACGGACTCGCCACGGAGAAACAGCCGTTCAGGAACGTCTACACCGGGATTGACAAGACCGAGAAAAGAGCCATACCGCTGCAGACCATAAAGGCCATAAAGGAGCTCTATATGCCGTCGAGAGCATTACACTTTGCCAGAGACATGTTTCTCTTCAGTTTCTACACCCGCGGAATGTCGTTCATAGACATGGCTTATCTTAAAAAGACCGACCTAAGCAACGGCATACTGACATACAAGCGGCGCAAGACCAAGCAGCAGCTCTCAATAAAATGGGAGAAATGCATGCAGGAAATAGTTAACAAATGGCCATCGTACAACGACTATCTGCTGCCGATAATTACGATACCCGGAAAAGAAGAGAGAATGCAGTATAAGAGTTGCCAGAAGAACGTGAACATGCAACTCGACAAGATATCCAAAATGCTGAAAATGCGAAAAGGCATAACCATGTATGTGGCACGTCACTCATGGGCAAGCATTGCAAAAAACATGAACATCCCCATAGGAGTGATAAGCGACAGCATGGGGCACACATCGCTAAAGACCACACAGATTTACCTCAGCGCAATTGACATGGATGTCATAAATAAGGCCAACCTGAAGATATTGAATAAAATAGAGAAAAGGAACGAAGAGACAAAGAGATTTTCGCAAACCGTAAAATAAAAGTCTCATAAACCTGCGAACGACTAATTGGATATAAATACAAACAGCCTAAGCACACGTGCTTCAAAAAAAACAATAACTTTACATACCGAATTGAAAAACTAACACCCAGGCTGTATGAAACTCTGAATAACTAATTATTAATTATTTAGTCGTCCCTTAAAAAGATTATTATCTACT